>JAEWFB010000218.1 GCA_023389095.1 Actinomycetes bacterium | reverse complement strand
ACGTCGCGGCGCACGGCACGCACCAGGTGCAGTCGCCGCTCTTCTCCTCGGTGCACCTGCACGACGGGCCGGTGTTCGCCCACGAGCTGCAGGCCGCGGGCGTCCGGGCGCGGCACGTCGTGCTGTCGGCGTGCGAGGTCGGGTCGGCGACGTTCCGGCCCGGTGAGGAGCAGCTCGGCCTCGCGGCGGCCGTGCTCAGCCTCGGGGCCCGCTCGGCGGTGGCCGCGGTGTCGCCGGTGCCCGACGAGGTGGCGGCCGACACCATGGTCCGTCACCACCGCGCCCTGGCCCGCGGCGTGCCGAGCGACGAGGCCCTCGCGTCGGCGTTGTCCGGCGGCGAACCGATCGCCGCTGCCTTCCTGCACCTCGGCGGCCGCTTCACCCACGCCTGACGCGTCAGGCCGAGCGCAGGGCCCTGGTGTCGCGGCGCTTCGCCATCGCCATGGCGAGCGCGATCTTGCGGGCGTCGATGGCGATCTCGCGGAGCATCCCCGAGATGGGGTTGGTGTAGCCGGTGTACCAGAGGCCGCGGGCGCCCCGGGCCGTGGCGCCGCCACGCTCGACGGGCCGGCCCTTGTCGTCGAGGACACCGAGGTGCCCGAGCATCGGCTCGAGGCCCTGGCTGTAGCCGGTGGCGAGCACGACGACGTCGGGGCGGATACGGCTGCCGTCGGCGAGCACGACGTCCTCGCCCTCGACCGACGCCAGCGCCGCGACCGGCTCGACGGCTCCGAATCGGACGGCGTCGATGATGCCGACGTCCTGCACCGGGATGGCGTTGTCGCGCTCGACGCGGGTCAGCAGTCCGGTGTCGGGGCGGGGGAGGCCGTGGGCCGAGAGGTCGGGCACCTGGAGCCGCTCGACGTACGGCGCGACGGCGTCGACGAGGGCGGTGGGCAGGTGGCGCACGGCGATGCCGGTGTACTGCGCCGCGACCGGACCGCGGTTGCGGCGCAGGATGTGCGGCACGGTGCGCACGGCCATCCGCACCCTGGCGGCGCCCTGCTCGGCGAGGTCGACCGCGATCTCGGTGCCGGTGTTGCCGGTGCCGACGACGAGCACGTCGCGCCCGGCATAGGCCGCGCCGGTGCGGTAGTCGCGGGCGCGGACGACCTCGCCCGGCCACGCGTCGAGGCCCGGCACCTCGGGCTCGCGCGGCGTGTGGTTGAAGCCCGTCGCGACGACGACGTACGGCGCGGTCAGCGTCGAGCCGTCGGTGAGCGTCACGGTCCAGGCCTCGCCCCATCCGGGGTGCGCGGCCGCCCGGTCGACGCGCGCCACCTCGGCGCCCGTGCGAACGTCGAGGTCGTGGTGGTCGGCGTACTTCTCGAGGTAGCGCACGACGTCGTCGCGGGCCACCCAGCGCCCCATCTCGCGCGGGATCGGCAGGCCGGGCAGGCCGGACAGCTCGCGCGGCGTGTGCAGGTGCAGCCGGTCGTAGTGCCCGCGCCACGAGGTGCCGACGCCGCCGCTGCGTTCGAGGACGACTCCGTGGAGGCCCCGTTGCCGCAGGGCCGCCGCGGTGGCGAGGCCGGCGGGTCCGCCGCCGATGACGTACGCGTCGACGCGTGCACTGCGCTGGGTCACGGGGCTCAACGTAGCGGGCCGTCGGCCTCGTGGGCCGCGACCCACTCGACGAGGGGGCGCACGTCGCGCCAGGCCTTGCGCACCTCGGTCAGGGTGCGCTTGGTGCCGAGCCAGTCGGGCGCCCCGAACTCGCGGGTCGCCATGACCTCCTTGAGGCGCAGCGTCTCGATGCGCGGGTGGTCGGCCGAGTAGCCCCGCGGCGTGGTCCTGACAGCCTCACCGTGCTGCTCGAACCCCTTGCGCGACAGGGACGCCAACAGCTTCTCCAGCTCCAGCCCCGACGCCGGTGTGTCGACGGCGGTGCGGAACCGCTTCGTCTCGGCGGGGCTGTGCGCGCGGAAGCCGCCGCCGGCGAGCAGCCCGTCGGCGCTCACCTGGACGTACCAGCCGCCGCCTCGCCCGTCGGCCACGAACGCCCCCTGGTGGGTCTTGTAGGGCGACTTGTCGGCGCTGAAGCGGATGTCGCGGTTGGGGCGGAAGAGCTTGGCCGCGCGAACTCGTCCTCGAGGGCGTCGAGCAGGGCGAGCATCGGCTCGTGGACCGCGGCCTCGTAGGTCTGCTTGTGGTCCTGCCAGTAGGTCCGCGAGTTGTCGGCCTCGAGGCCCGCGTAGAGCTCGAGCGCGTCGGGTGGGAAGCCGGCGAAGGGCGGGTGGTCCGTGGACGCGGCGACAGGGCTCATGCCCCCACTGTGGCACCCGGACCCTGTGGATCCCCGGTGAACCTCGTCTCACCTGCAGGGGCCGGCTTGTTAGGCAAGGCTTACCTGTGCTTTCCTGAATTCCGGCAGCTCGGCGTGCCCTAATTGCCCGCCCCGCTCCCACCCCACCAGCCACACGCCAGCACACCAGGAAGAAGGATGCCGTGCTCGCCAGCAACGCGCTCATCGGGCTCCGCGAAGGCCTCGAGGCCGCCCTCGTCGTCGTCATCCTCGTCGCCTTCCTCGTCAAGTCCGGCCGCCCGTGGGCGTTGCGGTACGTGTGGGCCGGTGTCGGTGTGGCCGTGGCCCTGTCGGTCGCGCTCGGCGCGCTGCTGACCTACGGCACGAGCCAGCTCTCCTTCGAGCAGCAGGAGCTCATCGGCGGCTCGGCCTCGATCCTCGCCGTGGTCTTCGTCACCGGCATGGTCTTCTGGATGCGCTCGGCGTCGCGCACCATCTCCGGCGAGCTCAAGGGCCGCCTCGACAAGGCCCTCGACCTCGGGCCGGCCGCCGTCGTGCTCGTCGCGTTCCTCGGCGTCGGCCGCGAGGGCCTCGAGACGGCGATCTTCTTCTACGCCACCACCGAGGCGGCCGGACGCGGCAACAGCCAGCCGCTGCTCGGCTGGGTCATCGGCCTCGCCGGAGCCATCGTCCTCGGCTGGCTCATCTACCGCGGCGCCGTGCGCATCAACCTCGCGAAGTTCTTCCGCTACACCGGCGTCCTGCTCGTCCTCGTCGCGGCCGGCATCCTCGCCTACGGCCTGCACGACCTCCAGGAGGCCGGCATCCTCCCCGGCCTCAACAGCCTCGCGTTCGACGTCAGCGCGACGATCAGCCCCGACAGCTGGTACGGCGCGCTCCTCAAGGGCATCTTCAACTTCTCGCCCAACACGACATGGCTCCAGGCGGTCGCGTGGACGCTCTACGTCGCCGTCGTCCTCACCCTCTTCCTGCGGCCGGTCAAGACGCCGCCGAAGCCGGTCGCCGCCGACGCACCCCGGACGCCGCTCGCCGCCTGACGCGTCCGCCACCCACCGGCCCCCGCCGGTCGTCCACCGCAGCTCACCATCCGCACGTCCGCGCCCGCAGCCGCGCGCCGGCGCGCCATCCCCACAGGAGAACCATGCCTCGCCCTGCCCTGAGACTCGCGGCGGTCATCGCCCCGGTCGCCGTCGCCACCCTGGCCCTGACGGCGTGCTCCGGCTCCACGGGCGCAGGGTCCGGCTCCACGGCCGCCGGCGCCATCACCGTCAACGCCACCGACACGGCGTGCGAGCTGAGCGCGACGACGGCCAAGGCCGGAACCGTCACCTTCGAGATCACGAACGCCGGCACCAAGGTCAACGAGTTCTACGTCTACGCCGAGGGCGACCGAATCGTCTCCGAGGTCGAGAACATCGCGCCGGGCCTGTCGCGCCAGCTCAAGGTCGAGATCACCGAGCCCGGCACGTTCACGACGGCGTGCAAGCCGGGCATGGTCGGCGACGGGATCCGCGGGTCCTTCACCGTCACCGGCACGGCCACGGCCGGCAGTGCCGACGCCAAGGTCAAGAAGGCCATTGCCGACTACCGGGCCTTCGTCGCGAGCGAGGCCGACGAGCTCGAGACGAAGACCGCAGCGTTCGTCGCCGCGGTCAAGGCCGGCGACGTCACCAGGGCCAAGGCGCTCTACCCGGAGGCCCGGCACCCGTGGGAGAGCATCGAGCCGGTCGCCGAGAGCTTCGGCGATCTCGACCCGAAGATCGACGGCCGCGAGGACGTCACGGCCGAGGGCATGGCCTTCACCGGCTACCACCGCCTCGAGAAGGACCTCTGGAAGGACGGCCTGCAGAAGGACTCGGGCGCCGTCGCCGACCAGCTGCTCGCCGACGTCAAGGAGATCGTCGCGAAGAGCAAGACGGTCGAGCCGACCGCCTTGTCGATCGCGAACGGCGCCAAGGCCCTGCTCGACGAGGTCGCCACCGGCAAGGTCACCGGCGAGGAGGAGCGGTACTCCCACACCGACCTCTGGGACTTCGACGGCAACCTCGAGGGCTCGAAGCAGGCTCTGGCCACGCTGCGCCCGGTCGTCACCGAGCGCGACCCCGCCCTGCAGAAGGCCCTGGACGAGAAGTTCACCGCGCTGTCCACGATGCTGAACAGCCACCGCGCGAACGGGGCGTTCGTCAGCTACACCGCCCTGTCCGACGCCCAGGTCAAGGACCTCACCGTCGCCCTCGACGCGCTGGGCGAGCAGGTCGCCAAGGCGCCCGGCGTCGTGGAGGCGAAGTGACGCCGGCTGCGCCGCATCCCGGGACGCCGAGCCGCCGCCACGTCCTCGGGGCCACCGGCGTCGCTGCCGCCGGAGCCGTGGCCGGTGCCGTCGCCGGCGCGGGCGCCGGCTGGGCCGCCGGACGCTCGAGCGGCACCGACGCCTCGGGGGCCTCGGGTGCGGACGCGACCGGCGCGTCGGGTGCGCTCGACGCCCCGGTGCCCTTCCGCGGCGCCCACCAGGCCG
>JAEWFB010000175.1 GCA_023389095.1 Actinomycetes bacterium | reverse complement strand
AGGTGGATGTTCTCGTGCTCCAAGGACACCCGGGTCAGGTGGGTCGCGTCGGACACCGTGTACTCGGCCTCGAGGCGGGTGCGCGGCAGCATGATCATCATCGGGCCGAGCGAGGCGAGCAGGTCGCGGTAGAAGCGGTTGCCCGACGCGACGGCGATGCGCAGGTGGAACTCGTAGTCGGACTCGACGGCGTGGCTCGGGCGCTCTCCGGCTCGGCCGAGGTCGCGCAGCGCGCGCTCGATCGCCTTGAGCTGCACGTCGGTCCGTCGGGTGGCAGCGAGGGCAGCGGCCTCCGACTCGACGCCGATGCGGAAGTCGATCATGTCGAGCACGTCGCGGTGACTGCGCACCCGCTCGGCCCCGACCTCGAAGCGCTCGGGCTCGGGCAGGGCGAGGACGAAGGTGCCGCGCCCCTGGAAGGTCTCGACGAGGCCGGCCGCCTGCAGCCGCGAGATCGCCTCGCGCACGACCGTGCGGCTGACCCCGAACTCCTCGACGAGGGCGGCCTCGGTGGGCAGCTTCTGCCCCGGCTCCATCTGCCCGGCGAGGATGCGCTCCTTGAGCCGCTCGACGAGCTCGTGGGCCAGGCTCCGGCCGGTGTCCCGGTCGAGCTTGCCGGCGTCGTCCTGCGTCACGCGGCCCAACTTAGCGGGCGCCCGCGCCGGCGGCCGACAGCGTCACGGTGTCGACGGTCCACCGCGATGCGTGCTCCGCCAGGGTCAGCCCGAGCCCGGGGCGGTCGGGCACGAGCATCGTGCCGTCCGCGATCTCGAGGCGCTCCTCGAAGAGGGGGCTGAGCCACTCGATGTGCTCGACCCACGACCGGCGCGGGTAGGCGGCCGCGAGGTGCACGTGCACCTCCATGACGAAGTGCGGCGCGACGTGCAGCCCGGCGTGGTCGGCGAGGGCGACGACGCGCAGGTACGGCGTGATGCCACCGACGCGCGGCACGTCGGGCTGCAGGTAGGTGACGGCCCGGAGGTCGACGAGGCGGACGAGCTCGGCGACGCTCGTCAGCATCTCGCCCGTCGCGATCGGGGTGTCGAGGGCGCGGCTCAGCGCGGCGTGCCCCTCGGCGTCGTAGGCGTCGAGGGGCTCCTCGATCCACACGAGGTCGTGCTCGCCCAGGGCGCGGCCGGCGCGCAGGGCCGTGGTGCGGTCCCACTGCTGGTTGGCGTCGACCATGAGTGGGACGCCGTCGCCGAGGTGCTCGCGCACCGCGGCGACGCGTCGGAGGTCCTCCCGCAGGTCCGGCTGGCCCACCTTGACCTTGATGCCACCGATGCCGGCGGCCCGGGCGGCGGACGCGCGTTCGCAGACCTCCTCGATCGGGGCCTGGAGGTAGCCGCCCGAGGTGTTGTAGACGTCGACGGCGTCGCGGTGGGCACCGAGCAGCTTGGCCAACGAGAGCCCGGCCCGACGCGCCTTGACGTCCCAGAGTGCCGTGTCGACCGACGAGATCGCTTGCGTCGCAACGCCGGAGCGGCCCACCGACGCACCGGCCCAGAGCATCCGGTCGTAGAGGCGGGCGATGTCGTTGGGGTCCTCCCCGAGGATGGTCTCGACGACCTCGCGAGCGTGGGCGAACTGGGCCCGGCAGCCGGCCCGCGTCGTGTACGAGAAGCCGAGCCCGGTGTGGCCGTCGGTCGTCTCGACCTCGCAGGTCAGCACCGACACCTCGGAGAGGGGGCGCTGGCGCCCGGTCAGCACCTTGGCGTCGCTGACCGGTGCCGCGAGGGGGACGTCGTGCAGGCCGAGCCGGACCGACGCGATGCGGTCCCCCATCACGCGACGCCGATCTCGAAGGTGTCGACGGTCCAGGCCTTGGCCTGCTCGCTCAGCGTGAACCCGAGGCCCGGGCGGTCGGGCACGAGCATCCGCCCGTCGCGGGTCTCGAGCCTCTCGTTGAAGAGCGGGTCGAGCCACTCGAAGTGCTCGACCCACGGCTCACGGGGGTAGCAGGCCGCGAGGTGCAGGTGGATCTCCATCGCGAAGTGCGGGGCCAGCTGCAGCCCCGCGTGGTCGGCAAGGGTCGCGAGGCGCAGGAACGGGGTGATGCCACCGACGCGAGGTGCGTCGGGCTGGATGATGTCGGCCGCGCGGGCCTCGATGAGCCGCACGTGCTCGGCGACGCTCGAGGGCATCTCGCCGGTGGCGATCGGGGTGTCGAGCGCGGCGGCGAGCTGGGCGTGGCCCTCGGCGTCGTAGGCGTCGAGCGGCTCCTCGATCCACACGAGGCCGAGGTCCTCGACGGCGCGTCCGAAGCGCAGGGCGGTGGGCCGGTCCCACTGCTGGTTGGCGTCGATCATGAGCGGCACGTCGTCGCCGAGGTGCTCGCGCACGGCGGCGAGGCGCGCGAGGTCGACGCGGGTGTCGGGCTGGCCGACCTTGATCTTGATGCCGCCGATGCCGGCCGCGAGCGACTCGGTGGCCCGCTCCTTGACCTCCTCGATCGGCGCGTGGAGGAACCCGCCCGACGTGTTGTAGGTGCGGACCGAGTCGCGGTGCGCGCCGATGAGCTTGGCGAGGGGCAGGCCGGCCCGCTTGGCCTTGAGGTCCCAGAGCGCGATGTCGACGGCGGCGATGGCCTGCGTGGCGACGCCGGAGCGGCCGACCGACGCGCCGGCCCAGAGGAGGGTGTCGTAGACCTTCGCGATGTCGTTGGGGTCCTGACCGATGAGGCGGTCGGCGATCTCCTTGGCGTGGGCGAACTGGGCCGGGCCACCGGCGCGCTTGGAGTAGCTGAAGCCGATGCCGCGGTGGTCCTGCTCGGTGGCGACCTCGGCGAAGAGCAGCACGACCTCGGTCATCGGCTTCTGGCGCCCGGTCAGCACCTTGGCGTCACTGATCGGCGTCGGCAGGGGCAGCACGACGGAGGAGAGGGAGACATGGCGGATGCGGTCGGCGGTCGTGCCCTTGTGCGTGCCCTTGTGCGTGCCCTTGTGCGTGCTCTCGTGCGTGGTCTCGTTCATGGTCGGGCCCTTCGTGGTCGGCAGTGACGTCGGCATCGTATGAGTCACCAACTTGTATGACAAGTAGTCGGACGAAGAGATGAGACGAGGCGGGACGCGTCAGGCGGGGCGCGACTCCGAGCGCAGGGCCCTGGTGTCGCGGCGCTTGGCGAGCGCCATGGCGAGGGCGATCTTGCGCGCGTCGATGGCGATCTCGCGGAGCATGCCCGAGATGGGGTTGGTGTAGCCGGTGTACCAGAGGCCCCGGGCGCCCCGGGCCGTGGCCCCGCCGCGCTCGACGGGCCGACCCTTGTCGTCGAGGACGCCGAGGTGCCCGAGCATCGCCTCCAGGCCCTGGCTGTAGCCGATGGCGAGCACGACGACGTCGGGGCGCAGGCGGCTGCCGTCGGCGAGCACGACGTCCTCGCCCTCGACCGACGCCAGGGCCGCGACCGGCTCGACGGCCCCGGACCGGACGGCGTCGATGATGCCGACGTCCTGGACCGGGATCGCGTTGTCCCGCTCGACACGGGTCAGCAGCCCGGTGTCGGGGCGGGGGAGGCCGTGGACCGAGAGGTCGGGCACCTGGAGCCGCTCGACGTACGGCGCGACGGCGTCGACGACGGCCGTGGGCAGCCGGCGCACGGCGATCCCGGTGTACTGCGCCGCGACGGGGCCGCGGTTGCGGCGCAGGATGTGCGGCACGGTGCGCACGGCCATCCGGACCCGCGTGGCGCCCTGCTCGGCCAGGTCGACGGCGATCTCGGTGCCGGTGTTGCCGGTGCCGACGACGAGGACGTCCCGGCCCGAATAGGCCGCGCCGGTGCGGTAGTCGCGGGCGAGGACGACCTCGCCGGACCATGAGTCGAGGCCCGGCACGTCGGGCTCGCGCGGCGTGTGGTTGAAGCCCGTGGCGACGACGACGTACGGGGCGGTCAGCGTCGACCCGTCGGCGAGCGTCACCGTCCACGCCTCGCCCCAGCCGGGGTGCGCGGGGGCGCGGTCGACGCGGACCACCTCGGCGCCGGTGCGCACGTCGAGGTCGTGGTGGTCGGCGTACTGCTCGAGGTAGCGCACGACGTCGACGCGGGCCACCCACCGGCCCATCTCGCGCGGGATCGGCAGG
>JAEWFB010000122.1 GCA_023389095.1 Actinomycetes bacterium | reverse complement strand
ACGACCCGCAGGCGGTGATGCAGGAGACGAGCACGCGGTCGCCGGGGCGGACGTTCGTGACGCCCGACCCGACCTGCTCCACGGTGCCGACCGCCTCGTGGCCGAGGATCCGGCCGTCGGTCACGGCTGCGACGTCCCCCTTGAGGATGTGCAGGTCGGTGCCGCAGATGGTGACGGTGTCGACCTTGACCACGGCGTCGGAGTCCTCGCGGAGGGTCGGCTTCGGCACCTCCTCCCAGGCCTTCTGACCCGGACCGTGGTAGACGATGGCGCGCATGGTGTCTCCGTCGGTGGCCATGGTCGTCAGCTGATCTCGATGTGGGTGGTCTTGGCCTCGGTGGCCTTGGGCATCGTCACGAGCAGCACGCCGTCGGTGAGCGACGCGGTGACGCCCTGGTCCTCGACCGGGACCGGCAGGATCGCCTCGTAGACGAACGTGCCCGACGCCCGGGTCGTGTGCCGCAGGGTGCCCTGCCCCTCCTTCTCGGTGGTCTTGGTGCCGCGCACGCTGAGCCGGCGGCCCGAGAACTCGATGGTGATGTCCTTCTTGTCCACGCCGGGCAGGTCGAGCTCGAGGGTGAAGGCGTCGTCGCTCTCGCGCAGCTCGCCGCCCGGCGCGAAGTCGCTGCCTCCCATGGTCGGTGACCACAGCTGCTCGACGAGGTCCTGCATGCGGCCGGCCCACGGCCCGAGCTCGCCCCAGGGGGACGGCTCCGTCCGTCGCTGCGCCGGACGACGCTCGGGGGCCTTGGCCCCACTGTTGGTGCTCATCGCTGCTCCTCCTCGTGTCAGCCGCACCAGGTGCTGCGGCTCCACCTCCAGTGGATGCCGAGGAGGCCCCGGGAAACAGGTCCGTTGGTCCCTACCTGTCGCAGCGCCCGCCCGGGACCGTTGTCCCATGGGCGAGCTGACGCTGCACGGCCCGGAGCGCGAGCAGGAGCTCGAGCACGTCCCGGCGCTGCCGCCGCTCGTCGGCGACTACGGGACGCGGCGGCGCACCTTCAGCTGGGAGCAGGCCCGCCGCTGGTTGCGGGGGAGCGGCGGGGGTCACCTCAACATGGCCGGCGAGGCCGTGGACCGGTACGCGTCGGGGCCGCTCGCAGACCGCGTCGCGATCCGCTTCCTCGGGCAGGACGGGCCCGGGAGCGCGCCGAGGCACGAGCTGACGTACGCGCAGCTGAGCGAGCAGAGCGACGTCGTCGCGGTGATGCTGCGCCACCTCGGTGTGGGGCCCGGCGACGGGGTGTGCACGCTCCTCGCGCGCTCCCCGATGCTCTACCTCACCGTCCTCGGGACCCTCAAGGCCGGCGGTGTGTACTGCCCGCTCTTCCCCGCCTTCGGGCCGGTGCCGGTGGCCGAACGGCTGCGCCTCGGCCACATCCGCGTCCTCGTCACCGACGCGATCTCGTTCGCCCGCAAGGTGGCCCCGGTCCGGGACTCGCTTCCCGACCTGCAGCACGTCGTCGTCACCGACGCGGACCCGGACGAGGCGCCCGACGGGACGATCGCGTGGTCCGAGGCGCTCGACGCCGGGGCTGCCGCGTACGACCCGGCGACGTTCACGGTGGCCCCCACCCGGCCCGAGGACCCGGCGCTGCTGCACTTCACGAGCGGCACGACCGGCAGGCCGAAGGGAGCGGTGCACGTCCACGAGGCGATCCTGGCCCACCACGTCACCTCGGAGTACGTCCTCGACCTGCGCCCCGGCGACACCTACTGGTGCACCGCGGACCCCGGGTGGGTCACCGGCACCTCCTACGGCATCCTCGGCCCGCTCAGCTGCGGGGTCACCGTGGTCACCGATGCCGCCGACTTCGAGGCGCGCCGGTGGTACCGGATCCTGCAGGACCAGCGCATCAGCGTCTTCTACACCGCCCCCACCGCCCTGCGCATGCTCATGCGAGCCGGTGTCGGGCTCGCGCGCGAGTTCGACTTCCCGGCGCTGCGCCACGTCGTCAGCGTCGGGGAGCCGCTCAACCCCGAGGCCGTCCTGTGGGGTGCGGAGGCGTTCGGCCTGCCCGTCCACGACACGTGGTGGCAGACCGAGACCGGCGCCATCATGGTGAGCAACTTCCCGGGGATGCCGGTGCGACCGGGCTCCATGGGCCGTCCCGTCCCCGGGGTGGAGGCGGCAGTCCTGGCGCAGGGCCCGGACGGCCGCGCGTCGGTGCAGGACGGCCACGTGCGAGTCCTCCCGCCCGGCGAGGTCGGGGAGCTGGCCCTGCGACGCGGATGGCCCTCGATGTTCCGCTCCTACCTCGATGACCCGGTGCGCTACGACCGCGCCTTCGCCGACGGGTGGTACCTGAGCGGCGACCTCGCCCGGACGGACGCCGACGGCTACGTGTGGTTCATCGGACGCGCCGACGACGTCATCAAGTCCGCGGGCCACCTCATCGGGCCCTTCGAGGTCGAGAGCGCGCTGATGGAGCACCCCGCCGTCGCCGAGGTCGGCGTCATCGGCAAGCCCGACCCGCTCGCCGGCGAGGTCGTCAAGGCGTTCGTCACCCTCAAGGTCGGGCACGAGCCGACACCGGCCCTCGCGCGCGAGCTCGTCGCGTTCGGGCGTCACCGGCTCGGGTCGGTCGCCCCGCGCGAGATCGCCTTCGACCCGGCGCTGCCGCACACCCGGAGCGGCAAGGTGATGCGCCGCCTGCTGCGGGCGCGCGAGCTCGGCCTGCCCGAGGGCGACCTGTCGACCGTGGAGACGCCGTCATGACCCGCGACGCGCGCCGCGACCACCGGACCGGGCTGCTCCGGGACATGATCCGGATCCGCCGGTTCGAGGAGAAGTGCGCCGAGCTCTACAGCGCCACGAGGATCCGCGGCTTCCTGCACCTGTGCATCGGCGAGGAGGCCGTCGCGGTCGGCGTCGTGGGGGCCCTCTCCGAGGCCGACGCCGTCGTGTCGACCTACCGCGAGCACGGCCATGCCCTGGCGCGCGGCGTGCCGATGGAGTCCGTCATGGCCGAGATGTTCGGCCGGGCCACGGGGTGCAGCGGCGGCCGCGGGGGCTCGATGCACCTGTTCGACGCGTCGCGCAGGTTCTTCGGCGGCAACGCGATCGTCGCAGGTGGGCTGCCCCTCGCCGTCGGGCTGGCCCTGGCCGACCACCTGACGGGCGAGCCCGCGGTCACGGCCTGCCTCTTCGGCGACGGAGCCTTCGCGGAGGGCGAGTTCCACGAGAGCGCCAACCTCGCCGCCCTCTGGCACCTGCCCGTCCTCTTCTGCTGCGAGAACAACCGCTACGCCATGGGAACCGCCCTCGCCCGCGAGCACGCCGCCACGGACCTCGCGATGCGCGCGGCCGGCTACGGCATGGTGGCCTGGGCGGTGGACGGGATGGACGTCATCGCCGTGCGCGAGGCGAGCGAACGGGCCCTGGCCTACGTCCGTGACAGCGGGCAGCCCTGCTTCCTCGAGCTGCGCACGTACCGGTTCCGCGCCCACTCGATGTACGACCCGGACCGCTACCGCACCAAGGCCGAGATCGACCAGTGGCGCGGGCGCGACCCGATCCCGGCGCTCGCGGCCCGGCTCGTGTCGGACGGCCTCCTGACCGCCCCCGAGGTGGAGCAGTGGCAGGCGCGGGCCGAGGCCGAGGTCGACGCGGAGATCGCTGCGGCCGTCGAGACGGCGGAGGCCGCGCCGCTCGAACCCGTCGAGGACCTGGCCAGGTACGTCACGACCGAACCGGCGGGCGCGCCATGAGCCGGCGCACGGCCGCCACGGCGAGCCGGACACCTTCGGTCGCACCGGCGTCCCCGGCGCCCGCCGACACGGTGACCACCACGTACCGCGAGGCGCTCCGCGACGCCCACCGCGAGGCGCTCGCGAGCGACCCGCGGGTCCTCCTGCTCGGCGAGGACGTCGGCCGGTACGGCGGGTCCTTCGCCGTGAGCCTGGGGCTGGTGGAGGAGTTCGGTGAGGACCGCGTGCGCGACACCCCGCTGTCGGAGGCGGCGTTCACCGGCGCCGGCATCGGGGCGGCCCTGCGCGGGCTGCGCCCCATCGTCGAGATCATGACGGTCAACTTCAGCCTGCTCGCCCTCGACCAGATCCTCAACAACGCGGCGACGCTGCGGCACATGTCGGGAGGCCAGCTGTCGATCCCGCTCGTCATCCGGATGACGACCGGTGCCGGCCGCCAGCTCGCCGCGCAGCACTCGCACAGCCTCGAGGGGTGGTACGCCTCGATCCCCGGGCTCCGCGTGCTGGCGCCGGCGACGGTCGAGGATGCGCGGGGCATGCTCGCGCCGGCGCTCGCCGACCCCGACACCGTCGTCATCTTCGAGCACGGCTCCCTCTACAACCTCTCGGGCACGCTTCCGGCCGGGCCCGTGACGGTGGACATCGCCTCGGCCGCCGTGCGGCGCGCCGGCACCGACGTCACCGTCGTCGCGTTCGGCGGCGGGCTGGGCAAGGCGCTCGACGCCGCTGACCTGCTCGCGTCCGAGGGCATCTCGGCCGAGGTCGTCGACCTGCGGGTGCTGCGCCCGCTCGACGACGCGACCGTCCTCGGCTCGGTGTCGCGCACCCACCGCGCCGTCGTCGTCGACGAGGCGTGGCGCACCGGCAGCCTGGCGGCCGAGGTGTCGGCCCGCATCGCCGAGCAGGCCTTCTACGAGCTCGACGCGCCGGTCGAGCGGGTCTGCGGTGCCGAGGTCCCCGTGCCCTACCCCCACCACCTCGAGGAGGCCGCCCTGCCGC
>JAEWFB010000099.1 GCA_023389095.1 Actinomycetes bacterium | reverse complement strand
GGCACGTACTTGCCGAACGGCATTCCCGACGTCTGCTGGGGGTGGATCATCGCGTCACTCTCTTCGTCTGCGTTTCGCTCGGTGTCCGGCCGGACACGGGAAACTCCGCGACGAGGAGGGCCGGGATCAGGCCTCGTCGCGGCAGCGAAGAAGGAGGCTCACCGCACGCACGGCCTCACGGTATGCCGGTCGACGCGCCCCCGTCCACCCTCCGGGACCGCTGCCCGCATCCTGAGACTCGCGTCCCGAACCGCAGCGTGCCCCTAGCGGTAGGACGGCCGGATCCAGCGCACGTAGGACAGCACGCGCCGGAGCCGGGCGTGGACCAGGGCGGCGACGAGGAAGACGAGGCTGCTGATGACCAGGGTCGCCGGCGGCCACGCACGGATCGACGGGACCTGCCCGAGGACCTGTCCCACGACCACCAGTGCACAGACCATGAGGACGACCTCGACGAGCGCCGCCCTGCGTCGCACCCGGAGGTCGTGGGCGAACGCCTTGCGCCGCAGGGCGATCGCGTCGTCGACCGAGACGAAGGGCACCGGCGTCGACCCGAGCGCGGCGACGTGCTCGCGGTGGGCGTCGACGAGGGCAGCGACCGCGGACGCGTCCGCCGCGTCCTCGCAGGCGGCCGCCCGCACCGAGCGTCCGCGGGTGGGCACGCTCGAGCGCTCGATCTCCTGCCGCACGTCCATGCCCGCCCAGGCCGAGCGCAGGGCACGCGGCCACGGAGGCTTCCGCGTCCACCGTCGCGAGGTCTCCACGAGGGTGCCGTCTGCGAGCACTGACGCGAGGCGGACGCCCGGCTGCCCCCAGAACCACGAGACGAAGACGTCGACCGTCCGGTCCGGCGACAGCAGCACCGTGGCGACGTCGGGCAGGTGGGCGGCGAACTCCGAGCGTGCCGGCTCGGCGTACCCGCCGACGACCCGGGCGCTCGACTCCTCCGACAGCGCCAGGGCGTAGCGCCCCAGCCGACGCCACCCGAGCTCCTCGAACGCGGCGACGACCTCCGGGTACGGCGTCGCCAGGTCGGTGCGACCCGTGACGTCCGTGTACAGGTGGTCCATCGGCCCCTCCCCTGTCGCGCCGACCCGAGGCAGGTCGGCGGCACGAGGCTAGGGGTCGGTGCCGGCGTCCGGGTCCGGTTCGCCGAAATCCGGGGGCGGGGAGACGTCGGAGGTGTCGCGGACGTCGGCGATCTGCTCCTCGGGCCGCGGCGGGACGTTCTGGTCGTCCTCCAGGACCTCGAGCTCGTGGTCGGGCTGCACGCTCATGGATGCCTCCTCCTCGCCTCCAGCCTAGGCCCGGAGGGGGCGTCCCCCATCCCGGTACGGCCTCAGAACCCGAGGCGCTGGAGCTGCTTCGGGTCGCGCTGCCAGTCCTTGGCGACCTTGACGTGCAGGTCGAGGAAGACCTTCTGGCCCAGCAGCGCCTCGATGCCCTTGCGGGCGTTGGTGCCGACCTCACGCAGGCGCGAGCCGCCCCGACCGATGACGATCGCCTTCTGGCTCGGCCGCTCGACGAAGACGTTGACGCGGACGTCGAGCAACGGCTTGTCCGCCGGCCGGTCCTCGCGCGGCACCATCTCCTCGACGACGACCGCCAGCGAGTGCGGCAGCTCGTCGCGCACGCCCTCGAGGGCGGCCTCGCGGACGAGCTCGGCGATCATCACCGCCTCCGGCTCGTCGGTGAGGACGCCGTCGGGGTAGAGCTGCGGCGACGTCGGGAGGTAGGAGGCGAGCAGGTCGCGCACCTGCTCCACCTGCTCGCCCGACACGGCCGAGCACGGGATGATCGCGTCCCACTCCCCCAGCTGGTCGATGGCGATGAGGTGCTCGGCGAGGCGGTCGCGGTCGACGGCGTCGGCCTTGGTGGCGATGGCCACGACCGGCCTCCGGCGGACCGAGCGCAGCTCGGTCAGCTCGTTCGCGATGAACGCATCACCCGGACCCGGGCGCTGGTCGGCGGGCAGGCAGAAGCCGATGACGTCGACCTCGAGGAGGGTCTCGCGGACGAGGTCGTTGAGGCGTTCGCCGAGCAGCGTCCGCGGCTTGTGCAGCCCCGGGGTGTCGACGAGGATCAGCTGCGCCTCGGGCGTCGTGGCCACCCCGCGGATCGTGTGCCGGGTCGTCTGCGGCTTCGAGCTCGTGATGGCGACCTTCTGCCCGACGAGGGCGTTGGTCAGCGTCGACTTGCCGGCGTTGGGCCGGCCCACGAGACAGGCGAACC
Organism: Actinomycetes bacterium; assembly: GCA_023389095.1. Lineage (GTDB taxonomy): Bacteria > Actinomycetota > Actinomycetes > Actinomycetales > Dermatophilaceae > Monashia. Next base: position 6,029 of record JAEWFB010000099.1, on the reverse strand, counting down.
CGGCCCGGTAGGGCTTGCCGGCGCCCGCGCCGTCGCTGCTGCCGTCGCTGCTGCCGCCGGTGCCGCCGCCGCTGCTGCCGTCAGTGCCCGCTCGCGTGGCCATGGGCCTCCTCCGTCTCGCTCGTCTCGGCGCCGGTGTCCTCCACCTGCGCCCGGTGCACGATGACCGACGCCACGCGGTGGCGGCGTCCGGCCATTCGCTCGGCCGTCAGCTCCAGGCCGGCCACCCGGCCCGTCGAGCCGACGATGGGGACGCGCCCGATGACCTTCGTCAGCAGGCCGCCGACGGTGTCGACGTCGTCCTCGTCGATCGTGACGTCGAACAGCTCGGCGAGGTCGTCGATGTCCATCGAGGCCGGGACGCGCAGCGTGCCGTTCTCGAGCGGCTCGACGCCGGGCGCCTCACGGTCGTGCTCGTCGGCGATCTCCCCGACGATCTCCTCGATGATGTCCTCGATCGTCACGAGGCCCGCGGTGCCGCCGTACTCGTCGACGACGATCGCGAAGTGGTTCTGCTCCTGCTGCATCTCGCGCAGCAGGTCGTCGACCGGCTTGCTCTCGGGCACGAAGTGCATGGGACGCATCACCTCCGCCGCGAGGTGCTTGGCGTCCTCCGGGGCGGCGGTGAGGCGCCTCGCGACGTCCTTGAAGTACAGCAGGCCGCGCACGTCGTCGCTGTCCTCGCCGACGACGGGGATGCGGGAGAAGCCGGAGCGCAGGAACAGCGACATGGCGCTGCGCAGGGTCTTGTCGGCATCGAGGGTCACCATGTCGGTGCGCGGCACCATGACCTCGCGGGCCACGGTGTCGCCGAGCTCGAAGACCGAGTGGATCATCTCCCGCTCGTCCTCCTCGATGACCTCCGACTCCCCGGCGATGTCGACGAGGTCGCGCAGCTCGGACTCGGTCTGGAACGGGCCGTCGGAGTAGCCCTTGCCCGGCGTGACGGCGTTGCCGAGCACGACGAGCAGCTTGGCCACCGGGCCGAGGACGCGGCGCAGCCCGACGGCGAACGGCGCGCTCCAGAGGGCGACCGTGTCGTAGTTCTGCCGGCCCAGGGTGCGGGGCGACACCCCCACGACGACGAACGAGACGACGGCCATGATCGCGATGCTGATCAGGGCCCGGCCCCACGTGGAGGTGACCTGGCCCGCGACGGCGAGGGTGACGAGCACGGCGGTGGTCGCCTCGGCGACGACGCGCAGGAACGCGATGACGGCCAGGTACGCCGGTGAGTCGGCGACGACCGTGAGCAACGACTTGGCACCCGAGCGCCCCTCGTCCCACAGCTCCTGGGCGCGCACCCGCGACATGCGGAAGATGGCGGCCTCGGAGGCGGACAGGACGAAGGCGACGACGATGCTGATGAGCGCCGGGAGGACGAGCTGCGGGAGCACGCTGGCCTCAGGCGCCGGGACGGTTGCGCGTCGCGAGGAACGTCAGCAGCAGCTGGCGCTGCAGCTCGAACATCTCGCGCTCCTCGTCCGGCTCGGCGTGGTCGTAGCCGAGCAGGTGCAGGATGCCGTGCGTCGTCAGCAGGAGCATCTCCTCGATCGGGGCGTGCCCCGCCTCGACGGCCTGCTTGGTGGCCACGGACGGGCACAGGACGATGTCGCCGAGGGTGCCCTCCTCGGGCTCCTGACCCTCGCGGCCGGGGCGCAGCTCGTCCATCGGGAAGCTCATGACGTCGGTCGGGCCGGGGAGGTCCATCCACTGCACGTGGAGGACCTCCATCGCGGGCTCGTCGACGAGCTTGATGCAGAGGTCGGCCTGCGGGTGCACCCGCATCTGCTCCATGACGTACTTGGCGCAGGCCAGCAGCTCGAGCTCGTCGACGTCGGCGTCGGTCTCGTTGAGGACGTCGATGCTCACGCGCCGGCCTCCCGGGCGTCGCCGTCGCGGTCCCGGCCCGGCTCGCGACGCGCCTCCCGGCGCGTTTCGCGGCGGTCGTCCCGCCGGCCGTCGCGCCGCTCGTCCCGGCGCTGGGAGGCCCGGCGCTCCTGGCGCGAGGCGCTGCGGTCGTAGGCGTCGACGATGGCGCTGACGAGGCGGTGGCGCACGACGTCGTGGGAGGTCAGCTCGGCGAAGTGGATGTCCTCGACGCCGTCGAGGATGTCGCGCACGACCATGAGCCCCGAGCGGGTGCCACCGGGCAGGTCGACCTGGGTGATGTCGCCGGTGACGACCATCTTGCTGCCGAACCCGAGACGCGTCAGGAACATCTTCATCTGCTCGCTCGAGGTGTTCTGCGCCTCGTCGAGGATGATGAACGCGTCGTTGAGCGACCGGCCGCGCATGTAGGCCAGCGGCGCGACCTCGATGGTGCCGGACGCCATGAGCTTGGGGATCGTCTCGGGCGAGACCATGTCGTGCAGCGCGTCGTAGAGCGGGCGCAGGTAGGGGTCGATCTTGTCGTTGAGGGTGCCCGGCAGGAAGCCGAGCCGCTCGCCCGCCTCGACGGCCGGACGGGTCAGGATGATCCGGTTGACCTGCTTGGCCTGGAGCGCCGCGACCGCCTTGGCCATCGCCAGGTAGGTCTTGCCCGTGCCGGCCGGCCCGATCCCGAAGACGATGGTGTGCTCGTCGATGGCGTCGACGTAGCGCTTCTGGTTGAGGGTCTTGGGGCGGATGGTGCGGCCGCGGTTGCTGATGATGTTCATCGTCAGGACGTCGGCCGGGCGCTCCTTGGTCTGACCGCGCAGCATGCCGATCGAGCGCTCGACAGCGTCGCGGTTGAGCGGCTGCCCGGTCGCCACGATCGTCAGCAGCTCGTCGAGGAGCGCGTCGATGATGTCGAGCTCGCCCGCCGGGCCGGCGAAGGTCATCGCGTTGCCGCGCACGTGCGTGTCGACGAGCGGGAACTGGCGCTCCATGGTGCGCAGCAGCTCGTCGCGCGGGCCGAGGAGGGTGACCATCTCGACCGGTGGCGGGATCTCGCGCGTCAGCACGGGCCTGCTGGTGGCGCCGGAGGCGCTGGTGCCGCTCGGACCGGCCGGGCCGGTGGGCTCGACGGGCTCGGGGCTGTCGGAAAGGTCGGGACGGTCGGGCTCGTGGCCGCGTGGCGATGGGTCGTTCATCTCGCTCACGAGTCTACGTGGGCGAACCGGAGGACCTCACCACGAATTCGGCGAGGTCCTTGCTCTGGCGCAGGCGCGAGGGCTCGTGGACGTACATCATGTGTCCCGCCTCGTAGTACGCGTGCTCGACGTCGGCGGCGACGCGCTCGGGCGGCAGCTGGAGGTGGGCGATGACGTCCTCGGCGGCGAAGTGGGGCGTCGCGCCGTCGTAGTAGCCGTAGGCGACGTGCACCCGCAGGTGCGGGTTCTGGCGCATCGCCCGCTCGATCAGCGGCGAGACGTCGACGGGCCGGCCCTCGAACTCCTTGTAGCTCCAGGGGTGCACGAGGCGGCTGATCTGCTCGTAGTGCAGGTCGCTCTCGTAGCCGAGCTCGTCGCGCACGTAGTGGTTCCAGACCGCCGCGTAGGGCCCGGCGATGGCGTCGTGGGAGGGGTCGGCGTCCATGTTCTCGGCGATCGCCGTGGCGGCGGGGCCGGTGAACCGGGCATCGAGGCGACCGACCGACAGCCTCCGGTCACGCAGCAGCTCGGTGAAGTAGCGCCAGTGCTCGATGCGCAGGTCGGCACGGTCGACGTAGTCCTCGGTCAGGCCGGACAGCCGTGCGAGGGTGGCCACGGCGTCAGCCCGCTCGCGGCGCGTCAGGCGCGAGCCGCGGGCCAGCACCCACGGGTAGTCGCGCGAGGCGTACGCCTCCGCCTCCTCGAGGACGGCCCGCAGCGACCGCCGTCCGTGCTTGCCGTGGTAGTGCGCGACGGCGGCGTACGTCGGCAGGTAGAGCGCGTGGGCGCGGTCGTTGCGCTGGTTCTCGAAGTCGACCGACCCCAGGTCGAGGACGCTCGAGATGAGGATGAGCCCGTTGAGGTACATGCCGTACCGGCTCTGCAGGTGCTCGGCGAGCGCCGCGCCGCGCAGGGTGCCGTACGACTCCCCCGCGAGGAACTTCGGCGACATCCACCGCTTGTTCCGCGACGTCCAGAGCCGGATCAGCTCGCCGACCGACTCGATGTCCTTGCGGTAGCCGTGGTACTCCCCGGGCTTGCCGCCCTCCACGGCCCGGGAGTAGCCGGTCGACATGGGGTCGATGAAGACGAGGTCGCTGACGGTCAGCAGCGACTCGGGGTTCTCGACGAGGTCGTAGGGCGGCGGGGTCAGCTCGCCGACGTCGCCCATGACGAGCCGGCGCGGACCGAGCAGGCCCAGGTGGAGCCAGACGCTCGAGCTGCCCGGACCACCGTTGAAGGCGAAGGTGACCGGACGCGTCCGGGGGTCGGCGTCATCGAGGGTGTACGTCGTCATCGACAGCTCGGCGCGCGCCGCGTGCCCGCCGAAGGTGCCGTCCTTGTGCTCCTCCTCGCGCAGCACGACGCGGCCGGTGGTCGCCGTGTAGCGCAGCCGCCGTCGCCCGACGCGCAGCGTGTGGTGGGTGGTGACGAGGTCGTCGGTCGGGGGCGCGGGCCGGCTCCCCGCGCCCGACGCATCGCCACCGGTGCCGCTCGGTGCGGGCGTCCCGCTCGTGCGGGTGGCCGCTCCCGGCGCAGCCGGGCCGGAGGCGGCTGCTCCGGCGTCGGCCTCGCCCTCGTCGGTGGCCGGGACCGGTCGCTGGTCGCTCACACCATGCCCCTCTCGGTGAAGGCGGTTCCGCCGAGCACGTGGACGTGCGCGTGGAAGACCGTCTGGCCGGCCTGGCTGCCGGTGTTGACGATGAGCCGGTGGGCATCGCCGATGCCCTCGGCGTCGGCGACCTGCTGGGCGAGCCGGAAGACGTCGGTGAGGTCCTCGCCGTCGGCGGCCGCGAGAGCGCCGATCGTGGGCTCGTGCCGTCGCGGCACGACGAGCACGTGGACCGGCGCGGCCGGCCTGATGTCGCGGAAGGCGATGGACCGCTCGGTCTCGGCCACCCGGTCCGAGGGGATGTCGCCGGCGACGATCCTGCAGAAGAGGCAGTCACTCGGGGTCTGCGAGGTCATGGATGCACCCTAGGTGTGTCAACCCGGACGTGCACCTGTGCGTCTCCTGTCCGTGAGAACGTTGCCTATGTCGTCGGACCGGGTCGACCACCCGGCCGGGCGTCGGGGGCCCGGAGGCACCGGGCGCCCCGACGACCCCGCCGGACCCGCACCGCTGCGCCCTCCCGCGGGCCACGCCGCGCAGCGCGACCTGCCCGTCGACCCCGACGTCGCCGTGACCGAGCTCTACCACGCCCACTGGGACCGGCTCGTGCGCCTCGGCTGGCTGCTGCTGCGCGACCAGGCCGCTGCCGAGGACGTCGTGCAGGACGCCTTCGTGGCCACGCACCGGCAGTGGTCCTCGATCCGCGACTCGGGCCGCGTCGTCGCCTACCTGCAGACCGCCGTCGTCAACGGCTGCCGCTCGGTGCAGCGGCACGCCGTCGTCGTCGACCGGCACACCGCCCGCGAGGCGGCCGCCCCCGACGCGCCCGGGCGGGGCGCCGTCGGCAGCGCCGAGACGCACGCGATGCACGCGGTGGGCCGCGACGTCATGGTCGATGCCCTGCGCGACCTGCCCGAACGGCAGCGCGAGGTGCTCGTGCTGCGCTACTACGCCGACCTCTCCGAGGCGCAGATCGCCCGGACCCTCGACATCTCCACCGGCGCCGTCAAGACGCACGCCCACCGCGGGCTGAGCGCGCTGCGCCGCACCATCGACCCCAGGGAGCCCTCATGAACACCGACCCGACCCGACCCCCTGACGGCGCCGACGACCTCCCCGCCGTCGGAGCGGCCCTGCGACCCGTCGAGGACCGCCTGCGCCGGGGCCTCGCCGACGACGCCGGTGCCATCGCCCCGGGCGACCGCCTCGGGGTCATCCTCACGGAGGCGCGCACCGCACCGGCCCGCACCGCCGGGGCCGGCTCCGACGGGCCATCGGGCCCGGGCGCGCGTCGGCACCGGTGGCTCGTGCCGGTGGCGGCGGCCGCCGCGGCAGTCCTC
>JAEWFB010000009.1 GCA_023389095.1 Actinomycetes bacterium | reverse complement strand
GACCGGCGCACGAGCGTCGCGTTCTCCTCCTCGGAGGGCTGGCGCACCTTGACACCGTCGCCGAGCGCCCGGGCCAGCGCCTTGGTCTCGCGGACGTAGTCGGTGAGGGCCTCGGGCTCGAGGCTCGCGACGTGGTCCGGTCCGGGCAGGGTGCGGTCGGCCGTGAAGTGCTTCTCCAGGACGGGGGCCCCGAGGGCGACGGCGCCGAGGGCCGTGGTCAGGCCGGGCGTGTGGTCGGACCAGCCGACGGGCACGCCGTGCCGCGCCGCAAGCGCCGGGATGACCCGCAGGTTGCACTCGTCGACGGGCGCCGGGTAGGCCGACACGCAGTGGAAGAGCACGAGCCCGGGGGCCTCGGCGCACGCCTCGACGGCGTCGGCCACCTCGCGCTCGGTGCCCATGCCGGTCGACACGAGCAGCGTGACGCCGAGCCGCGACAGCTCGCGCAGGTAGGGCAGGTTGGTCAGCTCGCCCGAGCTGACCTTGAGCGCGGTCAGCCCGAGGCCGACGAGCATCTCGGCGCTGTCGATGTCGAAGGGCGTCGACAGGAACGTCGTGCCGGCCTCGCGGGCGTGGTCGCGCAGCTCCGCCCACACCGTCTCGGGAAGGGTCAGGGCCTCGAGCAGGCTGCGCTGGTCGGCGCTGCCGCCCCGGTCGCGCTGGTAGGGCGTCGTCGCGGCGGCCGAGGACACGAGCTTGTCGGGCGAGAAGGTCTGGAACTTCACGGCGTCCGCGCCCGAGGCGGCGGCGATGTCGACCAGCCGGTGGGCGAGGTCGGCGTCGCCGTTGTGGTTGACGCCGGCTTCGGCGATGACGTGCACCTGCCCGGGCGTGGGCACCGTCGTGCCCGCGAGGTCGACCTCGCGGACCCGGGGTGCGCTGCCGGGCAGGTGGTCGGTGGCGTGGGTGGTCACGGGCGTCCTCCGGTGGGGGTGGTCGGACGGGGCTCTCGGGCGGGCGCCCCCACGACGGTGACGCCGTCGGGCACGTCGGTGGTCACGACCGCGCCGGCGCCGACGACGGCCCCCGCCCCGACGCGCACGCCCGGGAGCACCCGTGCGCCGCTGCCGACGAGCGTGCCGGCGCCGACGGTGGCAGCTCCCAGGAGCACGGCGCCCGGGGCGATGTGGGCGCCCTCGCCGACGGTGCAGTCGTGCTCGACGACCGCTGCCGTGTTGACGACGGCGGCGGTGCCGATCACCGCCGCAGGCCCGACGTGGGCGTGCTCGAGCACGACGGTGCCGGCACCGAGCCGGGCGTGCGGGGCGACGGTGGCGGTGGCCGCGACGACGGCAGGGGCGGCGAGGTCGCGCTCGGCGATCTCGTGCAGCAGGCGCAGCCTGGCCGCGTTGCTGCCGATCGCGACGGCGACGTGGAGGCCGTCCGCCTCGGCACGGTCGAGCGCGTCGACGTCGGTCTCGAGCGCCTCGACGTGCCAGTGCCGCCCACCGGCGTCACCGGCGACGGCGACCACCCGATGCCCGGCACGCTCGAGCACGTCGACGACGGAGCGGGCGTGCCCGCCGGCTCCGAGGACGACCCAGGCCGCCATGTCAGGCGTCCTGGCGCACGTGACCGAGCGAGGCAGCCGCCTCGGCGAGCGCACCGCCGACCTTGCGGATGTTCTCGGCCTCGAGGACCGCCGGCACGCGCGGCGGGTCGAGCACGAGGCCCTGCCACGAGTTGCGGACGTACTCGTGGACGAACCAGTCGTCGACGTCCTCCTGCTCGGCGCGCAGCGACTCCCAGCAGCGGTCGGCGACGAACGAGGTGAGGTCGTCGGGCGAGTCGAGACGGGCGACGTTGCCGAGGCCGCTCCACGGCATGTCGGCACCGGTGACGACGGGCAGGCCGAGCAGGCCGGCCTCGAGGCCGACGGTGCCGGTGGCCGTCACCGTGAAGAGCGCCTGCTTCATGAGCTCGCGCGAGTCGGCGAACGGGTCGATGGTCGCGATGTTCGGGTGGGCGTCGAACTGCGGCCAGTAGTCCGGGTCGCGGCGCCACATGAAGTGCGCGTGCTCCTTGACGGCCACCCCCACGTCGAGGGGCGCGAGGGCGTCGGCGAGCACCCGCGCGGTGTAGGCCTGGTCGCGCCACTCCTGCCCCATGACGTCGGCGCTCGACTCGGGCTGGACCTGAAGGGGCAGGAAGACGAACCGTTCCGGCACCGGGTCCCAGCGCCGATCGCGGTACTCACGCAGGTTGAGCCGCGCCTTGAGCGGGTTGAGCCACGGCAGGCGCGCGTAGTCGCTCGGCCGGGGCAGCTGGAGGTTGGCCCCGCGGTCGACGGCGAACTCCTTGATGCGGTCGGTGGCCAGCCGCCAGACCTCCTGCCCCGTCTCGACCTCGAGGTTGCGGGCGAAACCCATGGGGCGTCCGTGCTCGGCCCGCCATTCGGCGATGAACCGCTCACCCGCGGCGACGGCCGACGCGTCCTCGACCTGCCGCTGCCACAGGGAGATCCCCTTGGGCGCACCGATGAGGCCGAAGCGGTCGGAGGGCAGCCGGATGCCGCGCGGCCACGTTGCGAGGCCGCCGTGGTGGGTGACGAGCCCGGCCGTGAGCAGCTCGGACGTCACGGTGAACTCGACGAGCGCGAGCATCGGGCCCCGGTCGGCGATGACCGCCTCGAGCTCCTCGGCGGCGAGGTTGAGGAAGTTCATCGCGGTGTCGACGCGGTTGCGGCGCAGGGCCCGCTCGGACACGAGCAGGTCGAGCGGGTCGAGCCCGACCCCGGCGCAGGCGCGCTTGAGCGCGGCGTGCGGGGCCAGGCCGCTGACGACGTTGGCCTTGCGGGCCTGGGCGTACGGCAGGCGGACGGTCGTGGCGCGGGGCGCATGACGACGCACCCACGCGAGGTTGGCGTCGGTGCGCACGACGAGGACGAGGTCCTTGGTCTCGAAGCCGGCGTGGACGAGAGCCGGAACGAGGAGGTCGTCGTAGCCCAGTCCCATGTGGACGAGGGGTGTCACCACGAAAGCGTCTCTCCTGGAAGGTCGGGGGTCGGGAGGAGGTCGAGCCGGCTCACGGCGGCGCCCCATCCTATCCGCGCAGGCTCCGCAGGACGCCCGGCGCGAGGGCGAGCGCGGCACCGGCGACGACCACCGCGAGGGCGGCCCGCAGCCACAGCCCGGCGCCCTCGCTCGGCAGGACGGCACCGGCGAGCGCGAGCACGACCGATGCCACCGCCACGACGGCGAGCCGGCCGGGCCAGCGCAGCGGCGAGTGCCGCACCGCCGCCCACGTCGTGGCAGCCATGAGCACGACGTACGCCAGCGCCTTGGCCACCGCGACGCCGACCAGCCCGAGGCCCGTCGCCGAGGTGAGCAGCCAGGCCGCCAGGACGAGGACGGCGAGCGCCGCGAGGGCCGCCCACGCGAGGCGCCCGGTCCGTTCGGCGTCGAGGACCGCGAGCGAGGAGCCCTGGTAGACCATGTACGCCACCGCCACCGTCGAGACGACGCCGAGTGCGGTGACGATGGCGGACCGGTCGAACCCGGGACCCGCCATGACCGCCACGAGCCACGGGCCCAGCAGTGCCACCCCCGCGGCCCCCGCCCCCACGACCGTCGTCAGCGCCGTGCCGGTGCGGGCGGTCCAGGCCCACCGGTCCGCGAGCGGCCGCGACAGCACGAGCGGTCCCCACGCGTTGAAGAGCGCGACGGCAAGGACGAAGGGCATGTTCCCGAGCTGGAGCGCCACCTGGTACTCCCCGGCCGCCGCGGTGCCCACGAGCCATCCGGTGAGCAGGACGTCGCCGGACAGCAGCCCGAGCATCGCGACCGCCTGCGGGAGCAGCGGCGCCGCGAGCCGGACGCCGGCACGGACGCGCTCGCGCTCGGCCGTCGGTGGCAGGGGCCGCCCGAGCACCAGGGCGAGGACAGCGGCGAGGACCACGACCGACGCGTACGCGACGAGATAGGTGGCCGCGCTGCGGTCGGAGCGCGCGGCGACGACACCGGCGAGCTGCGCACCCACGGTCGCCACGACGGCGAGCAGCAGAAAACCCCACGGCTGCAAGCGAGCCCGCATCAGGGTCTGTCCCGAGACGACGGTGGTCAGGCCCACGGAGGCGACCACGAGCGGCAGCCACTGCGTGAGGTCTGCGTGCCCGACGGACGACAGGACGAGGGCGACCGCGAGGCCGACGACGCCGAGCGCGACACCGAGCAGCACCATCGTGCCGGCGAGAGCGCGCGCCACGCGCGGGCCCTCTGCGCCGCGGTGGTGCTCGCGGAGGATCACCTGCGGCAGGCCGGCGGCGGCGATCGTGCCGACCATCTGCACGACGACGAGCCCGGTGGCGACCTGGCCGAACTCCGTCCGGCCGAGCACGCGCGTCGCGAAGGGCAGGACGAGCAGCACGCCGAGTCCCTGCAGCGCGGTCCCGACGAGGTAGACGACCGAGTGGGCGCCGAGGGAACCCGGCGACCCGGGCGTACCGGGAGCCGACGGCTCGGTGTCGGTCGCCGGGGAGTCGCGCTCGTCTGCCACGATGGTGAACCTACTAGGGCGAAGGAGGACCGGGTGAGGGCGAGGTGAGCGCGGGCGTCGTCGTGCGCGGCGCCGGGTCGATCGGCCGTCGCCACGCCCGGGTGTTCGCCGCCCTCGGCTGCACCGTGACGCTGTGGCCGGTGCGTCCGCGCGGCACCGACTCCGACCCCGACCTGCCCGGCGTCCGCGTCGTCGACGACGCGTCGGCGCCCGACGTGCTCGCTGCCGCGGACCTCGTCGTCGTGGCCACCGACACCGGGCGCCACGTCCCCGACACCGTCGCCGCCCTCGACGCCGGGGCCCGGCGGGTCCTGCTCGAGAAGCCCGTGGCCCCGACGCGGGCCGACGCCGAGCCGCTCGCCGGCCATCCGCGCGCCGATGACGTGTGGGTCGCGGCCCCGCTGCGCGCCCACGCCGCCTTCCGGCACGTACTCGCCGCGGTCGGGTCAGTCTCGCGGGCCACTCCGGGCGCGCTCGTCTCGGCGCACGCGTGGTCGCAGTCGTGGCTGCCCGACTGGCGCCCCGACCGCGACCACCGCCGGTCCTACTCCGCCCGCGCCGACGAGGGTGGGGTGCTGCGCGACCTCGTCCACGAGCTCGACTACCTCGCCGTGCTGCTCGGACCGCCGACGCTCCTCGGCGCCCGGCTCGAGCACACCGGGCCCCTCGACATCGACGCCGAGCAGGCCGCGACCCTGCTCTGGTCGGCCGGCCGCGCCACCGTCACGTGCCGGCTCGACTACGTGACGCGCCCGGCGACGCGCGGCCTCGTGCTGCGCGGGCCCGACGGCTGCATCGAGTGGGACGTCCCGTCCGCGACGGTGCGGCACACGGACGCCGCCGGCTCGGTCACCAGCCGCGTCTTCGACTCCGACCTCGACCGCGACGCGACGATGGCCACCCAGGCCCGCGCCACTCTCGACCTCTCCCCCGACACCGGCGCCGCGACGCGTCACGCCGCGGGCGCCCCCGCCACCCTCGCCGAGGGCCTGACCACCCTGGACCTCTGCGACCGAGCGAGGCAGCTGTCATGAACCCGCTCCGCGTCCTCGCGGTCATCCCGGCCCGCGGCGGCTCGAAAGGCCTGCCCGGCAAGAACATCCGCCCACTGGCCGGTCTGCCGCTCATCGCGCACTCGGTCCGCGCGGCAGCCCTGACCCCAGAGGTCACCCGGTGCGTCGTCACCACCGACTCGGCGGAGATCGCCGCGGTGGCACGCGCCCACGGCGGCGAGGCACCCTTCCTGCGACCCGCACACCTCGCGGGCGACGACGCCCCGATGGCCCCCGTCGTGCGGCACGCCCTCGAGTGGGTCGAGGCCGACGAGGGGCGCTCCTACGACGCCGTCCTCCTCCTCGACCCCACGAGCCCCTCACGCGTGCCCACCCAGCTCGCCGAGGCGGCCCGGCGCCTCGCCGACGACCCGGCCCTCGACGGCGTCATCGCCGTGTCCGAGCCGACGTTCAACCCGGTGTGGGTCGGCGTCCGCCCGGCCGACGCGTCGCGCCCCGACGGCCCGCTCACCCGGTTCATCGACGCCGGCACCGGCATCACCCGCCGCCAGGACGCCGCCCGGTTCCTGCGCATCAACGGCAACTTCTACCTGTGGCGCGCCGACTTCGTGCGCCGCCTCGAGGCGTCGTGGTTCGACGAGGGCACCCACGCGGGGCTGGAGATCCCCGAGGCCCAGGCCTTCTCGATCGACGACGAGTACGAGTTCCGCCTCATCGAGGCGCTCGTCGGCGCCGGCCTCATCACCCTGCCCTGGCTCGACGCGCACGCCACTGCCCCGGAGGACGCCCGATGACCACCGACCTCACCGACCGCACCGCCGTCGTCACCGGCGGTGCGGGCCCGCTCGGCCGGGTGCTCTCCGACGCGCTCGCGACGGCGGGCGCGCGGGTCGTCGTCGTCGACCTCGACGCGTCCGCCTGCGCCGCTGCGGCGGACGGTCTCCCCGGCGCGGGCCACGTGCCGTTGTCCGCGAACCTTCTCGACCCGCAGGGTCTTTCGACCGTCGTGGACACCGTCACGGAGCTCGGCGCGTGCGACGTCCTCGTCAACAACGCCGCCTTCACCGGCACGTCGGGGGTGCCGGGCTACGCGGTGCCGTTCGAGGAGCAGACCGACGAGGCGTTCGCCATGGCCCTCGCGCTCAACCTCACCGCGCCGTTCTCGCTGACCCGGCGCCTCGCTCCCCTGCTCCGGGCGGGCGGCCACGGCAGCGTCGTCAACGTGTCGAGCATCTACGGCCTCGTCGGGCCGAACATGGGCCTCTACACCGGCACCCGGATGGGCAACCCCGCTGCCTACGCGGCGAGCAAGGGCGGGCTCGCCCAGCTGACCCGCTACCTGTCGACCGTCCTCGCGCCCGAGGTCCGGGTCAACGCCTTCGCACCCGGCGGCATCGCCCGCGGGCAGGACGACGCGTTCGTCGAGCGCTACGAGGCGCTGACGCCGCTGGGCCGGATGGGCACCGAGGACGACTTCCGCGGCGTCGTCACGTGGCTCGCCTCCGACGCCTCGGCCTACGTCACCGGGCAGGTCGTCGCGGTCGACGGCGGCTGGACGGCCTGGTAGGCCGCCCAGCCGGGTCGAACCGAACCCTCAGCCCTTGAGCTCGGGAGCGACCTTCTCCTCGAACAGCTCGATGCCGGAGCGGTCGTAGGCGGCCTCGCCGAAGTAGGTGATCGCGTAGGTCATCCCGCGCGACTGCATGTCCGTCAGCATCTCGACGACCTGCTCGGGGGTGCCGACGGCCGGCTGGCGGCGCAGGCTCTCGACGTGCTCCTCGACCCTCTTCTCGGGGACGCCGCCACGACGGAGCAGCTCGCCGTTGAACTTCAGGCGGTCCTCGACGTCGGCCTCGGTCTCGCCGATGACGACGTTGTAGTTGGCCGAGCGCACGATCTGGCCGAAGTCGCGGCCCAGCGCGTCGCAGTGCCCCTTGAGGATCTCGCTCTTGTGGTCGAAGCCCTCGGCGGCGCCGTCGAAGTTGGTGTAGTCGGCGTACTCCGCGGCGATCTTGAGGGTGACCTTCTCGCCGCCGCCGGCGATCCACATCGGGATGCCGTTGTCGGCGCTGCCCGGGTGGCTCGTGCCCTGGAGCGGCCGCGGGGCGCAGAGCGCGCCGTCGACCTGGTGGTACGACCCGTCGAGCGTGGCCTCGCCCTTGGTCCACATGTCGCGGAAGACCTGCACGCCCTCGCGGAGGGCCCCGAGGCGGTCACCGGCCTTCGGGAAGCCGTAGCCGTACGCGCGCCACTCGTGCTCGTACCAGCCGGCACCGATGCCCATCTCGGTGCGGCCGCCGGAGATGACGTCGACGGTCGCGGCCACCTTCGCGAGGTAGGCCGGGTTGCGGTAGGCCATGCACGTGCACATCTGGCCGAGTCGCACCCGGTCGGTCGCCGCGGCGAAGGCCGCCATCAGCGTCCAGGCCTCGTGCGTCGCCTCGCCCGAGGGCTGCGGCACCGTGTGGAAGTGGTCGTAGACCCAGATGGACTCGAACACGTCGCCGTCGTCGGCGTGCCTGGCGAGGTTGACCATGGCTTCCCACTGCTGGGCCGGCTCGATGCCGACGAGATCCATCCGCCAACCCTGGGGGACAAACATTCCGAATCGCATCGGGCCATCCAACCACGGGCCGCTGGACGGTTCCCGGACGCGCCCGGACGCATCCGGTGCCCTCGACCGTGTGAGGATGGGGCGTATGGCCCTGCACCGCAACGACCCCGACGTCATCCGCGACCTGCTCCACACGCCGGCGACGTGGGCCGTCGTCGGGCTCGGCGACAACCCGGACCGCACCGCCTACCGCGTCTCGCTCTGGCTCCAGCGCGAGCTCGGGATGCACCTCGTCCCCGTGCACCCCTCGGCGGCCACGGTCCACGGTGCCACCGGCTACGCGTCGTTGTCCGACGTCCCCGACGGCACGGTCGTCAAGGTCGTCGACTTCTTCGTCAACTCGGGACACGTGGGGGCCCTCGTCGACGAGGCGCTCGCGCAGCGCGAGCGCCTCGGCATCGAGGCGCTCTGGCTGCAGCTCGGCGTCGTCGACGAGGATGCCGCGGCACGGGCCGAGTCCGCGGGGCTCTCGGTGGTCATGGACACCTGCCCGAGGATCGAGTTCCCGCGCGTCCAGCCCGGTGACGGCGCCGACGCCGTCACCGGCTGAGCCCGCGTCACTGCTGCGTCCCGTGCAGCAGTGACGTAGGGAGTGCCGCCTCAGCGCTACGTCAGTGCTGCGTCCCACGCAGCACTGACGCAGGTAGCGCAGTCAGTCGAGGCCCCGGGCGACCTCGTCGCGCAGCTTGGCGCCCTTGGCGTGCGCCTGGTCGCGCAGGTCGTCCTGGAAGGCGAGCATCCGCTCGCGCACGTCGGCAGCCAGCTCGTCCGAACCCGAGGCGACGATCCGCGCCGCGAGCAGGCCGGCGTTGCGGGCCCCGCCGACCGAGACCGTGGCCACCGGCACCCCGGCCGGCATCTGCACGATCGACAGCAGCGAGTCCATCCCGTCGAGGTACTTCAGCGGCACCGGCACGCCGACCACGGGCAGCGGCGTCACCGACGCGAGCATCCCCGGCAGGTGTGCCGCGCCGCCCGCCCCGGCGATGACGACGCGCAGGCCGCGGCCCGCGGCGTCGTGGCCGTAGGCGATCATCTCGTCGGGCATCCGGTGCGCCGACACGACGTCGGCCTCGAACGGGATGCCGAACTCCTGCAGGGCCCGCGCGGCCTCGCGCATGACGGGCCAGTCGCTGTCGCTGCCCATGACGATGCCGACGACGGCGCCGACGGCTGCGGTGGTCTGCTGCTCGCTCACGGTGTCCTCGCTCTCACTCGGTGACGATGCCGCGCAGGTAGTCGGCGGCGTGCCCGGCCCGCTCGCGCGCGTCGGCGAGGTCGGTGGCGCTGACGTTGACGTGGCCGATCTTGCGGCCCGGGCGCACGCCCTTGCCGTAGAGGTGGACCTTGGCGCCGGGGTCGCGGGCCATGATGTGCCGGTAGGCCGAGTACAGCTCCTCGTGCTCCGGGCGGTCACCGCCGAGGACGTTGGCCATGACGGTCCACGGAGCCCGCGGGCGCGGGTCGCCGAGCGGCAGGTCGAGCACGGCGCGCAGGTGCTGCTCGAACTGGCCGGTCACGGCACCGTCCATCGACCAGTGGCCGCTGTTGTGCGGGCGCATGGCGAGCTCGTTGACGACGTACGCCGGGGCGCCGTCGCGCTCGACCTCGAACATCTCGACGGCGAGCACTCCGGTGACCCCGAGCTCGCCCGCGATCCGCAGGGCGGCCTCGGTGGCGCTCGAGGCAAGGTCGGCCGACAGGTGGGGCGCGGGCGCGAGGACCTCGGTGCAGATGCCGTCGGTCTGGACGGTCTCGACGACGGGCCAGGCCGCGGCCTGGCCCGAGGGGCTGCGGGCCACGAGGACGGCGATCTCGCGGGTGAAGCCCACCATCTCCTCGAGGAGCAGGCCGTCCTCGAGCGCGCCGGGCTCGCCGACGTGCGCCAGCCAGTCGGCGACGTCGTCGACCGAGCGCGCGACGGTGACGCCCTTGCCGTCGTAGCCGCCCCGTGGCGTCTTGGCGATGACCGGCCAGCCGACCTCCGCCGCGAAGGACTCGACGTCGTGGGAGGTACGCGCGGCCCGCCAGCGCGGGCAGGCGACACCGAGGGCCTCGAGCCGCTCGCGCATCGCCAGCTTGTCCTGGGCGAAGCGCAGGGCCGCAGGGGTCGGGTGCAGCACGACGCCTTCGGCCTCGAGCTCGGCGAGGACCTCCTGCGGCACGTGCTCGTGGTCGAAGGTCACGACGTCGCACGAGGCCGCGAACGCGCGGATCGCCTCGACGTCCGTGTGCTCGCCGACGGGGGCGCTCGGCACGACCAGCGCGGCGGCCGCGGTGTCGCTCTCGGCCAGGACCGACAGCTGGATGCCGAGCTCGACGGCCGGACCCTGCATCATCCGGGCCAGCTGGCCTCCGCCGACGACGCCGACGACGGGAAATCCTCCGGGGGCGCGCTTGGGCTGGCTCACGGCGCCCAAGCCTAGCCGCGCCCGCTCAGGCGCGAGCGTCCGGTCCACCCGAGGCGACCGGTGCGACGCCGGCGGGCTCCCCCGGCTGCTCGCCGGCCTCGGCGAGGACGGCCTCGGCATGGCTCGGGTCGGCGAGGTCGGGGTGGTGGGTGCGTACGGCGGCGAAGGTCCACAGCTTGTTGAGCACGAAGGAGACCGGCATCGTCACCGCGATGACGATGAGCTGGGCCCAGTAGAGG
>JAEWFB010000682.1 GCA_023389095.1 Actinomycetes bacterium | reverse complement strand
CGGCACTCGGACATGAACTTGTCGATGCCGAAGACGAGCATGATGCCGGCGGCCGGGATGTGGCCGACGGTGCTCAGCGTCGCCGTCAGGGCGATGAAGCCGCCGCCCGCGACGCCGGCCGCCCCCTTGGACGTGAGGAGCATGACGGCGAGCAGGCCGAGCTGCTGGCCGACCGACAGCTCGGTGTTCGTCGCCTGGGCGATGTAGAGCGAGGCGAGCGAGAGGTAGATCGCCGCCCCGTCGAGGTTGAAGCTGTACCCCGTCGGCACGACCAGACCGACGGTCTCCCGGCGGACGCCGGCGTGCTGGAGCTTGCCCATGAGGCCGGGCAGGGCGGGCTCGGCCGTCGAGGTGCCGAGGATGAGCAACAGCTCCTCCTTGAGGTAGCGCAGCATGCTGAAGATGTTGAGCCGCAGCGCCGCCATGACGCTCCCGAGGACGACTGCGACGAACACGAACGACGTGACGTAGAAGAGCAGGATCAGGCCGCCCAGGCTCGTCAGCGACGACACCCCGTACTTGCCGACCGCGAACGCCATCGCCCCGAACGCGCCGACGGGGGCGGCCTTCATGACGATCCCGAGCACGCGGAACACGACGCCGACGAGGCGCTGCACCGCGTCGAGCACCGGTTCGCCGACGGGCCCGACGGCCTTGAGGGCGATGCCGAACAGGACCGCCATGAAGATGATCTGCAGGATGTTGCCCTCGACGAAGGGCGCTGCGACGCTGCTCGGCACGACGCCCGTCAGGAACTCCCACCAGTGCTGGCCCTCACCGCTCTGGATGAGCGCGCCGGCCTTGTCCGAGACGTGGATCGTCGCGGGGTCGGCGTTGACGCCGTGCCCGAGCGGGATCAGGTTGATCGCGAGGAGGCCGAAGGCCAGCGCCACGATGGTGCCGCCCTGGAAGTAGGCGAGCGCCTTGAGCCCCGTCTTGCCGACCGTCCTGAGGTCGGCGACGGAGGCGATGCCGGAGATGATCGTCAGGAACACGATCGGCCCGATGAGCATCTTCATCGCGTTGACGAACGTCGTGCCGATCGGCTCCATCTGCGTGGCGACGTCGGGCGCGAGCCAGCCGAGCAGGATCCCCGCGACGATGGCGAGCAGGACCCAGACGTAGAGCTGTCGGTGCAGCCGGCGCCGCATGGGCACCGTGGGCACCGTGGGCACGGTGGGCACGGTCGGCGAACTGGTGGTGGGCATCGTTCCTACCTCGTTGTAGAAGTGATGGTCGGGGTGGTGGTCAGCGGTGGTCAGGCGCCGACGAGGGCGCGCTGGAGGGCGTCGACGACGGCCGCGGTGACCTCGTCGGTCGTGGCGGCTCCGCCGATGTCACGCGTCCGGGTGCCGGCGCCGGTCACCTCGCGGACCGCCGACTCGACGCGGGCCGCCTCGTCGGTCAGGCCGAAGTGCTGCAGCATGAGCGCGCCGCTCGAGATCTGCCCGATCGGGTTGGCGATGCCGAGGCCCGCGATGTCGGGGGCCGAGCCGTGCACCGGCTCGAACATGCTCGGGAAGCGGCCCTCGGGGTTGAGGTTGGCGCTCGCCGCGAGCCCGAGGCTGCCGGCGAGGGCCGAGCCGAGGTCGGACAGGATGTCGGCGTTGAGGTTGGAGGCGACGACGACCGACAGGTCCTCGGGGTGCAGCACGAACTTGGCGCTCATGGCGTCGACGAGGACGCTCTCGGTGGCGACGTCGGGGTAGTCCTGCGCGACGCGGGCGAAGACCTCGTCCCAGAGCACCATGCCGTACTGCTGGGCGTTGGACTTCGTGACGCTCGAGACCTTCCGCACCGGCCGGGTCCTGGCCAGGTCGAAGGCGAAGCGCATGATCCGCTCGCAGCCCTTCTCGGTGAACAGGGCGGTCTGCAGGGCCACCTCGTTGCCGGGGCCGCGCCCGCTGAGGTTGCGACCGCCGAGGCCGGCGTACTCGCCCTCGCTGTTCTCGCGGAGGACGACCCAGTCGAGGTCGACCTCGTCGGCCTTGCGCAGCGGTGAGGTGACGCCGGGCAGGAAGGTGACCGGTCGGACGTTGGCCCACTGGTCGAAGTTCTGGGTGATGTTGAGGCGCAGGCCCCAGAGGCTGACGTGGTCGGGCACGGTGTCCCAGCCGACGGCGCCGAAGTAGATGGCGTCGAAGCCCCGAAGCGTCTCGAGACCGTCCTCCGGCATCATGCGGCCGTGCTCGGCGTAGTAGTCGGAGCCCCAGGGCAGCTCGGTCCAGTCGAACCGGAAGGTTCCCGACTGCTCGGCGACGGCGTCGAGGACGCGGCAGCCGGCGGCGACCACCTCCTTGCCGACGCCGTCGGCGGGGATCACGGCGACGCGGAAGGTGCGCGGGGTGGTGGTCATGGTGGGCCTCCATCGGCTCGAGGTGCTGGTGCAGCCATGGAAGGGCACCGGCACTCATCGGGTCCAAGACCCATTCCGGATGGCCCGGATAGGCAGCGCCTATGTGCCGAGGTCAGCGGGGTCGCCGTCGCGGCGCTGCGCGACGGCGAGGAAGGCCGTGGCCGCCGGGGTCAGCGCCGCGTCGCGGTGCACGAGGCAGATCCGCAGGACCGAGCGCGGGGTCAGGGTCAGCACGTCGAGCCCGAGGCGCTCGGCGAGCGGGCGCCAGGCCTGGGGCAGCACGGCATGGCCGACCCCGGCCACGACGAGCGGCAGGATCGAGGTGCGGTGGGCGACCTCGACGACGATGTTGGCCGGGGCGCCGGTGGCGCCGAGGTCGTCGACGAACCAGCGCATGAGCGAGCCCCGCTGCGACACGACGACCGGCTGCCCGGCCAGGTCGTCCCGGGTGACCTCCGGCCGGCCGGAGAAGGCGTCGGAACCCCGCGCGACGACGAGGACGAGCGGCTGCTCGCCGAGCTCGACGACGGTCAGGCCCCGGGCCTGGAGCGGCTCGCGGGCGCCGACGAGGCCGATCTCGGCGGACCCGTCCGACACGAGGTCGAGCACCTCCTCCGGCGTGAAGGCCGCGCCGACGCTCAGCGTCACCCCGGGGTGCTCGCGGCTGAAGGACGCGACGAGGGAGGCGAGCGGCTCGATGCCCGGCGACGGCATGCTCACGAGGTCGAGCCGTCCGGAGCGCACGCCGCGGTGCGCGTCGACGACGGCTCGCGCCGCGTCGAGGTCGCGCAGCACGGTGCGCGCGGGTCCCACGAGGTCGGCGCCGGCCTCGCTGAGCACGAGCCGCCGGCCGACCCGGTGGAAGAGCGGCACGCCGAGCTCGTTCTCGAGCGTGTTGAGCGCCTGGGACAGCGACGGCTGGGAGACGAAGAGCTGCTCGGCCGCCCGGGTCACCCCGCCGGCGTCGACGATGGTGAGGAAGTAGCGAAGCTGGCGAGCGTCCATCCGTGCGCCTCCGGTCCGGGTCGCGCCGACCCTACCGAACGACGGACGCCCCGGCGGGGCTGCGGGGCAGCATCCACCGGGGCGTCCTCGGAACCCCTCAGAGGCGCATCGAGGCTCCGACGCGCTGGGTGCTCTCGTCGACGTCCTGGGCGACCTCCGCGTCGGTACCGGTGGCCGCGGTGGCGTCCTCGGACCACGCGGTCGGCACGAGCTCACCGACGCCCTCACCGGGCGCGGACTCCTGCACGCTGAGCGTGAAGTCGTCGCCGTGCTCGCTGACGCCGGTGACGACGGCGTGCTCGACGGCGGCCACCGCGTACCGGCGGCGGACCACCTGCGGGTCGCGCGACAGGTCCTTCACGAGGGCCGCGGCGAGGCCGACCATGATGAGCAGGAACGGCAGCGCCGCGACGATCGTCACGTTCTGCAGCCCCGACAGCGCGTCCTCGCCGCCGAGCAGGAGCATGATCGCGGCGACGGCACCGGTGGCCGCGCCCCAGAAGATGACGGTCTTCCTCGACGGCTCGAGGGTGCCCTTCTCCGAGAGCGTGCCCATGACGATCGAGGCGGCGTCGGCGCCGGAGACGAAGAAGATCGCGACGAGGACCATGACGACGACCGCGGTGACGGTCGGCCAGGGCAGGTTGCCGAGCATCGCGAAGAGCGTGCCCTCCGAGGAGGACTGGCCGGCGATGTCCTGGCCGTGCTGCTGCTGCCAGATGCCGGCACCGCCGAAGATGGCGAACCACACGAGCGACACGACCGACGGCACGAGCAGCACGCCCGTGACGAACTGGCGGATGGTGCGGCCGCGCGAGATGCGGGCGATGAACATGCCGACGAACGGCGTCCAGCTGACCCACCACGCCCAGTAGAAGATCGTCCAGCTGGCGAGCCAGTCCTTCATGCCGGCGCCGCCCGCGGCGTCGGTGCGGGCCGACATCATCGCGAGGTCCTGCACGTAGGAGCCGATCGTCGTCGGCAGCAGGTTGAGGATGAACACGGTCGGGCCGACGACGAACACGAAGAGGGCCAGCCCGACGGCGAGCACCATGTTGATGTTCGAGAGCCACTGGATGCCCTTGGCCACGCCGGAGACGGCCGAGAGGATGAAGGCGATCGTCAGGACGACGATGATGGCGATGAGCACGCCG
The DNA here is from genome assembly GCA_023389095.1 of Actinomycetes bacterium. GTDB lineage: Bacteria > Actinomycetota > Actinomycetes > Actinomycetales > Dermatophilaceae > Monashia. Next base: position 2,270 of record JAEWFB010000682.1, on the reverse strand, counting down.
TTGCCGACCGGGCCGATGCCGCCGACGATCTCGAGGCCGGAGCCGATCTGCAGGGCACCGAGGCCGAGCGAGGTGGCCGAGCCGAAGAGCGTCGCGAAGATCGCGAAGATGTCGATGACCTTGCCGGCGGCCCCGTTGGCGCGCTTCTCGCCGAAGAGCGGGGCGAAGGCCGAGCTGATGAGCAGCAGGCGGCCCTTGCGGAACACGCCGTAGGCGACGGCGAGGCCGACGACGGCGTAGATGGCCCAGGGGTGCAGCGACCAGTGGAACATCGTCGTGGCCATCGCGTGCTGCACGGCCGCGGGGTTGCCCGCGGCGCCGGTACCCGGCGGCGGCTTGACGAGGTGGGTGAGCGGCTCGGTGACGCCGTAGAACATCAGGCCGATGCCCATACCGGCCGAGAACATCATCGCCACCCACGAGGAGGTGCGGAACTCCGGCTCCTCGCCGTCGCCGCCGAGCGGGATGTTGCCGTAGCGGCTCGCGGCGAGCCAGATGACGAAGACGACGAAGCCGCTCGCGACGAGGGAGAAGAGCCAGCCGGTGTTGTGGACGACGAAGTCGAGGCCGCTGGAGGCGCTCGTGCTCAGGCTGTCGGTGCCGAGCGCGCCCCAGACGACGAAGCCGATGGCGACGGCGGCCGAGACCCAGAAGACGGGCTTGTCGAGCCGCGACGGGGCCGCGTCCTCGTGGTTGACGGGTGGCGGTTCGAGCGCGGGGTGCAGGGCGTCGCGGTCCTGCGTGGTCTCGTCGGTGGGTTCGGTCATCAAGGCCATACGTCGTCGACGACACCCGACGAGGGGTGCCGTCAGTCTCCTCACGTTTCGGTTTCACAGATCTTTCGTTCGACCTTCAACTGTGCCGAAGGTTTCCGTGATACGCAAAACGACCATCCTTGACAGGACAACGGGGTCCGCCGTAGATGGCACCGAACCCTCCACCCGGCAAGGCTTTTCATGGGAACCGGCAGCACCGGCGCGGCCTGAGCGGCCGCGCCGGTGCGCGTCGAGGAGGTGGTGCCGACGTCAGCGGGTGCCGACGAGCTCGCCCGGGCTGCGGTCGTGGGACAGGTCCGGTGCCGACGCGGAGGGCGGGGTGGCGTCGTCGTCGGAGTCGACCATCCGGGCCTCGTCGAACGGCAGCCGGCCCGACAGGACGAGACGTGCCTTCTCGCGGTCGAGCTCGCCGACCCACGTGCCGATGACGACCGTGGCGATGGCGTTGCCGGCGAAGTTCGTCAGGGCGCGCGCCTCGCTCATGAGGCGGTCGATGCCGACGATGAACCCGACGCCCGGCACCAGGTCGGGGCGGTGCGACTGCAGACCGCCGGCAAGGGTGGCGAGGCCCGCGCCGCTGACGCCCGCGGCGCCCTTGCTCGCGATGATCATGAAGACGAGCAGGCCGATCTGCTGGCCGATGCTGAACGGCTTGTCCATGGCCTCGGCGATGAAGAGGCTCGCCATCGTCAGGTAGATGGCCGTGCCGTCGAGGTTGAAGGAGTAGCCGGTCGGCACGGTGATGCCGACGACCGGGCGCGAGACGCCGAGGTGCTCCATCTTCGCGATGAGGCGCGGCAGGGCCGACTCGGACGACGAGGTCGACAGGATGAGGAGGAACTCACGGCCGAGGTACCTCAGCAGCGAGAAGACGTTCATCCCGGTGACGAGCTTGAGGATCGAGCCGAGGAAGGCGAAGACGAAGATGACGCACGTGAGGTAGAAGGCGCCCATGAGCAGGCCGAGGCTCTTGAGCGAGCCGATGCCGGTCGCGCCGACGAGGGCGGCCATGGCGCCGAAGGCACCGACCGGGGCGACCCACATGATCATCGCCATGAGGCGGAAGACGAGCCGCTCGAGGTGCTTGATGCCGGTGAGGATCGGCTCGCCCTGCTTGCCCATCTTCTGCAGCGCGAACCCGACGAGGAGCGCGATGAGCAGAGCCTGCAGCACCGAGCCGGAGGTCAGCCCCGACACGAGCGTGTCGGGGATGAGCCCGAGCAGGAAGTCGACGCCGCCCTCGGCCTTGGCGTCGACCTGCGAGGCGCCCGACTGCGCGACGGCCGCGGTGAGGTTGAGCCCCGTGCCCGGGTGCACGATGTTGCCGACGACCAGGCCGATGCCGAGCGCGACGGTCGACATGACGATGAAGTAGCCGAGCGCGAGGCCGCCGACCTTGCCGACCTGCGCGGCCTTGCGGACCGAGCCGATGCCGAGCACGATCGTGCAGAAGATGATCGGGGTGATCATCATCTTGATGAGGTTGACGAACCC
>JAEWFB010000412.1 GCA_023389095.1 Actinomycetes bacterium | reverse complement strand
CGGTCGACGCCGAGCGTCAGCTGGGTCAGGTCGTTCGAGCCGATGGAGAACCCGTCGAAGTGGTCGAGGAACTCGTCGGCGTTGACGGCGTTGCTCGGCACCTCGCACATCATGACGACCTGCAGGTCGTTCTCGCCGCGGACGAGGCCGTGCGAGGCGAGCAGGTCGATGACGCCCGCGCCCTCGGCCACGGTGCGCACGAACGGGATCATGACCTTGACGTTCGTCAGGCCCATCTCGTCGCGGACGTACTTGAGGGCCTCGCACTCCATCGCGAAGCACTCGGCGAAGTCGTCCGAGACGTACCGCGCTGCGCCGCGGTAGCCGATCATCGGGTTCTCCTCGTCCGGCTCGTAGCGCTCACCGCCGACCAGGCCCGCGTACTCGTTGCTCTTGAAGTCGGACATGCGCACGATGACCGGCTCGGGCGCGAACGCCGCGGCGATGGTCGCCACGCCCTCGGCGACCCGCTGCACGAAGAACTCGCGCGGGCCCGGGTAGGCGGCGATGTGGGCCCCGATCTCGGCCTTGAGCGCCGGCTCCTGGTCGTCGAGCTCGAGCAGGGCACGCGGGTGGATGCCGATCTGCCGGTTGATGATGAACTCGAGCCGGGCCAGGCCGACGCCGTGGTTGGGCAGCCGCGCGAACTCGAACGCCTGCTCCGGGGTGCCGACGTTCATCATGAGCCGGACCGGCAGGTCGGGCATGTCGTCGAGCTCGGTCTCGCTGACGGTGAAGTCGCGCAGCCCGTCGTAGACGAAGCCGGTGTCGCCCTCGGCGCACGAGACGGTGACCTCGCGGCCGTCCTCGAGGGCCTTCGTGGCCGAGCCGGTGCCGACCACCGCGGGGATGCCCAGCTCGCGGGCGATGATCGCGGCGTGGCACGTGCGGCCGCCGCGGTTGGTGACGATGGCGCTGGCGCGCTTCATGATCGGCTCCCAGTCGGGATCGGTCATGTCCGCGACGAGCACCTCCCCGGCCTCGAAGTCGTGCATGGCGTCGATGTGGTCGAGGACGCGGACGCGTCCGGCGCCGATCTTCTGGCCGATGGCCCGGCCCTCGACGACGACGGGCCCGCGCTCGTCCATCCGGAACCGGCGCAGCGTCGAGCCGGACTCGCGCGACTGCACGGTCTCGGGCCGGGCCTGCAGGATGTAGAGCCGGCCGTCGACACCGTCGCGGCCCCACTCGATGTCCATGGGCCGGCCGTAGTGCTCCTCGATGCGCAGCGCGTGCCGGGCCAGCTCGGTGACCTCGTCGTCGGTCAGCGACAGCAGCGGCCGCTGGTCCTCGGGGACCGGCACGAACTCGGTGGTGCGTCCGACGCTCGCGTCGGACGTGTAGACCATCTTCGTGGCCTTGCCGCCGACGCCGCGCTTGAGGATCGCCGGGCGCCCCGCGCGCAGGGCCGGCTTGTAGACGTAGAACTCGTCGGGGTTCACCGCACCCTGCACGACGGCCTCGCCGAGGCCGTAGCTGCTCGTGACGAAAACCGCGTCGCGGAAGCCGGACTCGGTGTCCATCGTGAACATGACCCCGGACGCGCCGATGTCCGAGCGGACCATCCGCTGCACGCCGGCCGACAGGGCGACGACCGAGTGGTCGAAGTCGCTGTGCACGCGGTAGGCGATGGCCCGGTCGTTGTACAGCGAGGCGAAGACGAGCTTGATCGCGTGCAGCACGTTGTCGATGCCACGGACGTTGAGGAAGGTCTCCTGCTGCCCGGCGAACGACGCGTCCGGCAGGTCCTCCGCCGTGGCGCTCGAGCGCACGGCGAAGCTCGGCTGCCCGGACCCGTCGCCCGACGCGTCACCCTGGCCCCCCTGCTCGTCGACGAGCCGCTCGAAGGCCCCACGGATGTCGCGCTCCAGGTCCTCCGGGAAGGCCTGGTTCTCGACCATCTCCCGGATGCTCGCACCCACCTCGGCGAGCCGACGCGTGTCGTCGACGTCGAGGTCGGCCAGCAGCGCGTTGATGCGGTCGGCGAGACCGTCCTCGGCGAGGAAGCGACGGTAGGCGTCGGCCGTCGTGGCGAAGCCGTCGGGCACCGTCACCCCCGCCTCGGCCAGGTGCTGGACCATCTCGCCCAGCGAGGCGTTCTTGCCGCCCACCGACTCGACGTCGCCCAGCCCCAGCTCGGCGAACCTCACCACGTTCTCGGTCACTGCAGGTCCTTCCGGTTCCGGTCCGCGATAGCGGGCCATGTTGTCGTGCATGGGTTTTCGCTCTGGAAGTCGTGTGGTTCAGCCGCCGTCGCCGAGGCGACGCGCCTGCATGATGAGGGCCGAGATCTCCTCGACCGACATGTTGGAGGAGTTGACGACGGGCACGCGGTGGGCCTTGTACATCGCCTCGGCCCGGCGCAGCTCGTAGCTGCACTGGGCCAGGCTCGCGTAGGTCGACCCGGGCCGGCGCTCCCCGCGGACCTGGCTCAGGCGCGCGGCCGTGGACAGCAGCCCGAAGCACTTGGCCGAGTAGGGACGCACGGGGCGCGGGAGCTCGCTCGACCCGAAGTCCTCCTCGACGAGGGGGTAGTTGGCGACCTTGATGCCGTGCTGGAGGGCGAGGTAGATCGAGGTCGGCGTCTTGCCGCACCGGGAGGGCGCGATGAGGATGAGGTCGGCCTGCTCGAGGTTGCGCATGCTCTGGCCGTCGTCGTGCTCCATCGCGAACTCGACCGCCCGCATGCGGGCCTCGTAGCGACCGATGTCGCCGACGCCGTGCAGCGCGCCGACGTGGTGGGCGGCATTGACGTGGAGGACGCGCTCGACCGTGGCCAGGTGCGAGCCGAAGAGGTCGATGAAGGCGCACCGGGTCTGCTGCAGCACGGCGCACACCTCCTCGTCGGACACCGTGGAGAAGACGAGCGGCGTCACCGTGTCGGTCACCGCGGCGTCGAGCTCGGCGACGACCTCGCGGGCCCGCTCGACCGTGCGGATGAAGGGGATCTTGCGACGCGCGAAACCGACGGTCGGGAACTGCTGCAACATCATGTTCCCGAGCGTCTCCGCGGAGATGCCGGTACCGCCGGCGAGGAAGAAGGCCGGCGTGGGTGCGAGGGTCGGCCCGGGAGCGGGTGCAGGCGTCGACGGTGAGGCCACGGGGCCACTGTGGCACAGCCCGATCGTGCTCCCGTCACCGTTCGGCCCACGCGGACGCCTCGCACGCGGGGCGGAGCACGCGCGCCGGCCGCGACGTGACGCACCTCACCGGGCTCCGGATCAGTTCCCGGCACGGCCCGGCAGGCGGCCCCACCGGTGCTTTCAGGGGTCGCGCGGGTCCGGTCTCGGGGACCCGTTCCCGGTGCCCGGGGCCGATTTTGTCGGGCGAGCCTCGCACTGCTAACGTTTCCCCTCGTTGCGCCGCTAGCTCAATTGGCAGAGCAAGTGACTCTTAATCACTGGGTTCGGGGTTCGAGTCCCTGGCGGCGCACTTGTGTGAGCACGATCGAAGGCCCCGGAGACACCGTCTCCGGGGCCTTCGCCGTTCCGGCCGCCTAGGCTGACGCCACGGGCATCCGCGTCGAGCGAGGAGCAGGCAGTGGACGACGACTTCGGCGGTCCTGAGTCCCACGCGGGCGACGCCCACCGGCGGCGGGCCTCGCACCTCTACGGACTCGTCGTCACGGGTGCGGTGCTCGCCACCGCGCCGGCCGACATCCCGATCCGCCGGGTGGCCCTGCTGCTGCTGGGCACCTTGGGCATCTACTGGGTGGCCGAGACGTTCGTGCACTGGACCGCGACCCGCACCGTGCTGCACCGCGACCTCACCCGGC
>JAEWFB010000673.1 GCA_023389095.1 Actinomycetes bacterium | reverse complement strand
GTCCGGGCCCGCGAGCCCGGGTGCCCCGCTGCCGGGAGGTCGCGCAGGGTCGCGATGCCGATGCGTGGTCGCGCGCCGGGCCGCGCGTCGGGCCCGCTCGCCAGGTCCCCCCGGACGGTGGACGCGTCGCCGTCAGGGCGCGTCCCCTCGTCGACCTCCCGCGACTCGCGCAGCCGCGCGATCCGTGCGAGAAGGGCGGGCCACGTGGCCCACAGCGTCGAGGCGACCGGGCGCGCGACGACGAGGCCGAAGGCCACGGCGAGCAGGGCCACCGACAGCCACTGGAGCCATCCGGTCGGGTGGGTCTCGACCTCGAGGAGCGGGTTGTCACCGTAGATCCCGGTGACGGTGTCGCCGACGCGCTGCGCGAGGGGCGCGCCGAGGCCGAGCATCGCCCAGCCGAGGCCCCCCGAACCGAGCAACCGCCCGTCGGTGCCGTCCCGGAGGACGTAGGCGGCACACGCGGCGAGGCCCACGACGATCGAGGCGATGAAGAGCGTCAGCGTGACGGGGTTGGAGACGTCGAACTGGCCCCCGTCGACGGTCGTCGTGTCGGCGTAGCGGCCCCAGCTCCAGATCGACTGCCGGAAGTCGTAGCCACCGGACGGCCCCTCGCCCCGGACGCCGACCGAGTGCGTCGGCCAGAACAGCTGCGGCACCGCGAGCAGGACCCCGGCGCCGCCGAGGGCCGCGACGAGCGAGCGCCCCGGCACGAGGTGCCGACCCAGGCGCCCGGTGGCCGCGGTGTGGGCACCGTCCGCGGTGTCGGCACCGGCCGCGTCGACCGAAGCGACCGCGTCGCCGCCGCCCTCAGGGCCCGGTCCGCCGCGAGCCGTCGACGGGCCGTCGGGGGTCCGTGCGAGGAGCGCACCGAGTGAGGCCGCCCGCAGCCCCGACAGCGGCACCGCCATGAGCACCAGGGCGACGACGAGGACGACCACCGCGAGCGTCTCGGCCGTCCCGGCGAGGGTCGAGGCGCCCGACGCCGAGAGCCCGTGCACGTCGTCGCGCACCGGGCGCCCCAGCCGCTCCGACGCCGTGGTCGCCAGGCGTCCGAGCAGCAGGGCGGCCGAGGCCGGCGCGGCCACCCGTGCCCAGCGCGCGTCGGACACGAGGTACGCGACGGCGGCCGCCGCGGCCAGGCACAGCAGGGCCACGAGCAGCGCCAGGCCCCAGGGGTTCCAGAGGTCCTGGCTCACCGCACCGCTCGCGCCGATGGTCTGGGAACGGCCCCAGCTCCACTCCCGCTGCTCGAGGACCGCCGCGCCGCTCTCGCTGGCGACGGTGGTCAGGCGCCACGTCGCCGTGAGCAGGGAGGGCACGCCGAGTGCGACGGCGAGGAGCGCGGCCACCGCGGCCGGCACCCGTTCGCGATGCAGCGCCATGACGCCCTCCGATCACCGCGCGACGGCGCGCGGTGATCCCATTGTCAGCGCGGGCCGAACTGCTGCGCCACCTCGACGAGGCGGCTGTTCGCCTCGACCTCGCCGATGGTGACGCGCACGCCGTCCTCGCCGTACTGGCGCACCATGAGGCCGGCCTCCTCGCACGCGCGTGCGAACGCGGTGGAGTCGGCACCGAGCGGGAACCAGACGAAGTTGGCGTCGGTGCGCGGCAGGTTCCAGCCCTGGTCGGCGAGCGCCTCGGTGACCCGGTCGCGCTCGGCGACGATCGTGTCGACCCGCTCGGCCAGCTCCTCGAAGGCGTCGAGCGAGGCGATCGCGGCGACCTGCGCGACGGAGTTGACGCCGAACGGCGTGGCCGTCTTGCGGATCGCGGCGGCGACGGGCGGGTGGGCCACGGCGTAGCCCACGCGCAGGCCGGCCAGCCCGTACGCCTTGGAGAAGGTGCGCAGGACGACGACGTTGGGGTGCCGCTTCCACACCTCGAGGCCGCGGACGGCGTCGGGGTCGCGGACGAACTCGACGTAGGCCTCGTCGACGACGACGATGACGTCGCTCGGCACCTTCGCGAGGAACGCCTCGAGCTCCTTCTCGTGGACGCACGGGCCGGTGGGGTTGTTCGGCGTGCAGACGAGCACGACGCGGGTCCGGTCGGTGATCGCGGCGGCCATGGCGTCGAGGCGGTGCCGGGCATCGGCGTCGAGGCCGACCATGACCGGCTCGGCGCCGGCCAGCTGGGCCACGATCGGGTAGGCCTCGAAGGACCGCCACGCGAAGACCACCTCGTCGCCGGCGTCGCACGCCGCGTTGACGACCTGCGCGAGCACGGCCACCGAGCCGGTGCCGGTGGCCAGGCACTCGGCCGGCACGTCGAGGGCCGAGGCGAGCCGCTGCGTCAGGGCCGTGACCGCCATGTCGGGGTAGCGGTTGACGGTGCTGGCGGCGTCGCCGATCGCGGCGAGGACCGACGGCAGCGGGCCGTACGGGTTCTCGTTCGAGGAGAGCTTGTAGGCCGTGACCCCGGCGGGCGCGCTGGCCGGCTTGCCCGGCTTGTAGTCGGGCATCCGCGAGAGCACCGCCCGCAGGCGCACCGGGCTCGACGCGTCGCTCGGGCCGGCGCCCGTGGCGTCGGTGGGCTCGGGGCTCGCGGGGCGGTCGGCGGCATCGCTCATGAGGCGCACTCTAGAGGGTGGGCGCCGGCGTCCGTCTCAGCGTCGTGCCCGGCCTCTGGACGCAACCCTGACGCAGTGGGCCGGGTGTGGTTAGGCTCACATCGTCGCGTCAGTGCCGCCTCGACATCCCTTCATCGTGCCCACACAGCGAAAGTCCAGCTCATGCGCATCGGCATCCTCACCGGGGGCGGAGACTGTCCCGGCCTCAACGCCGTCATCCGCGGCGCCACCCGCGCCGCAGAGGTCACCTACGACAGCACCGTCATCGGCTTCCGCAACGCGTGGCGCGGCGTCATGGACAACGACTACGAGATCCTCGACGTCGACCGGTGCCGCGGCATCCTGCCCCTCGGCGGCACCATCCTCGGCACCAGCCGCGACCAGCCCTTCGCCCAAGAGGACGGCCTCAAGCGGGTCCGCAAGGCCTACGACCGGCACGGCCTCGACGCCATCATCGGCATCGGCGGCGAGGGCTCGATGGGCGTCGTCAACCGGCTGCACGAGCACGGCTTCCCCGTCATCGGCGTCCCGAAGACCATCGACAACGACATCTCCCTCACCGAGATGACGTTCGGCTTCCAGACCGCCGTCCAGATCTGCACCGACGCCATCGACCGGCTCCACACGACCGCCGAGTCGCACCACCGCGTCCTCGTCGTCGAGGTCATGGGCCGGCACGTCGGCCACATCGCCGTGTGGTCCGGCCTGGCCGGCGGCGCGGCGATCATCCTGACCCCCGAGGAGGCCTTCGACATCGACGAGGTCTGCGAGCGGATCGTCCACCGTCACAAGAAGGGCCGCTTCGCCACGATCGTCGTCGTCGCCGAGGGGGCGGTGCCCAAGGAGGGCACCATCGACATCCCGGCGCCGGAGGTCGACAAGTACGGCCACCAGATCCTCGGCGGCATCGGCTCGATCCTGGCCCGCGAGATCCAAGGCCGCACCGGCATCGAGAGCCGCATGACCGCCCTCGGGCACATCCAGCGCGGCGGTTCGCCCGTCGCGTTCGACCGGGTGCTCGGCACGCGCTTCGGCGTCGCCGCCGTCGAGGCCGCGATCGACGGTGCGTGGGGCCAGATGGTCGCCCTCCAGCAGGGGCACATCGAGCGCGTCCCCGTGGCCGAGGCCATCAGCCACCTCAAGATGGTCGAGCCCGAGCTGCTCCGGCTCAACTCGATGTTCCAGCCGCGGATCCCGGGCGACGAGCACCCGGGCCTGCCCGGCGAGGAGCAGCACGAGCAGCACGGACTGCCGGGCGAGGCGTCACCGGAGCATCGCGTCGACACCCGGGCCGGTATCGCCACGGACCACCACGTTCCGGACGTGCCCGTGGAACACTGAGCGCATGCTCATCAACTTCGCGCTCCAGACGGTCATCAACGCCGTGGCGCTGTGGGTGGCCGCGTGGATCATCCCGGGCATCACGTTCGGTGGCGGCTCCACGGCGAACGTCGTCAAGACGGTCGTCATCGTCGCGCTGATCTTCGGCGTCATCAACGCGTTCGTCCGGCCCCTCGCCAAGCTGCTGTCGCTGCCGTTCATCATCCTGACGCTCGGGCTGTTCGTCTTCATCGTCAACGCCCTGATGCTCCAGCTGACGTCGTGGATCTCCGGGAAGCTCGGCCTGGCCTTCCACGTCGAGCACTTCTTCTGGGACGCCATCCTCGGCGCGCTGATCATCACCTTCGTCTCGATGATCCTCGGCTTCGTCAAGAGCGACTGACGCGACGAGCGCGACACCGCGACATCCGCGAGCCCGTCCCCGACGCCGGGGGCGGGCTCGCGTCGTACCGGGGTGTCGGCGTCGGCCGTGTCGGCGGCGGGTCCTACCGTCGTGGCATGCGGTTGCTCCACACCTCCGACTGGCACCTCGGGCGGACGCTCCACGGCGTCAACCTCCACGAGGCGCAGGCGGCCGTCCTGGAGCGCCTCTGCGAGCTCGTCGAGGACCCGCCCGACGGCGTCGCCGTCGATGCCGTGCTCGTGGCGGGCGACGTCTACGACCGGGGCGTGCCACCCGTCGAGTCGGTGCAGCTGCTCGAGTGGACCCTCTCGCGCCTGTCCGCCGTCACCACGGTCGTCGTCACCTCGGGCAACCACGACTCGGCCATCCGGCTCGGCTACGGCGCGGGCCTGTTCCGCGACCGCATCCGGATGGTCACCGACCCCGTCCTGCTCGACCTGCCGGTGCTGCTCGAGGGCAGCGACGGCGTCCGGGCGGCCGTGTACGGCATCCCCTACCTCGACCCCGACCACGCGCGCGTCGCCCTGGCCGGTGGCGGCGAGCCGCTGCCGCGCTCGCACCAGGCCGTCGTCGGCGCCGCCTGCGACCGTATCCGGGCTGACCTCGCCGGGCGGCCGGG
>JAEWFB010000623.1 GCA_023389095.1 Actinomycetes bacterium | reverse complement strand
CACCGACACCGTGAAGCGGACGATCGCCGAGGTGGTCGCCGAGCGGAAGACGCAGATGTCGCCCGGCGCGACGTTCGTCGAGGCGTTCACCAAGGACGGCTTCGACACCAGCGTCGACTACGACGTGACGATCACCGACTCGCTCACCAGTTCCCGGCGCAAGCCCCGCTACCCGTCGCGGAACATGCTCAAGGTGGTGGACCTGTCCCGGGATCCGCAGGACTACTACTGGCACGAGAGCCCGCCCCGTCCGGACGACCCGGCGGTGGACGGCGCGGACCTGCGCCGGGAGGCGGCCAACCACTTCCACCGCTCCCCCATCCCGCCGCTACTCACCACCACCGCGTGGGTGCAGGTGCCGGACACGCTGTGGGAGGACCCGGTCAGCTTCGCGCAGTTCATCGACTACCGGCTGGTGGTGCGGCTGGCGACGGCCGAGAACCACACCATCCTGCGCGGCGAGGGCGGGCTGCTGACCATGCCGGACCTGGGCCGGCTCACCGACCCGGGACCGTTCGCGTCCACCGTCCTGGCCGCGTGCAACGAGGTCGAGCAGATGGGCAGCACCGCCGACGGGCTGATCATCAACCCGGCCGACTACTACCGGCTGCTGGGCAGCGGCTCGCTGATGCGGGACGTGGAGGACAACGGCGTGTTCATCGTGCGTACCCGGCTGGTCGACCCGGGCACCGCGATCGTCGGGGACTTCGGACACGGCGCGCTGCTGTTCGACGCCGGCCGCTCCACCATCGCGTTCGCGGAGCCGCCGCCGGGCACGTTCGCCGAGCCCGGGGTGGCGTTGCGGGCCGAGATCTGGGAGCGGGTCGTGGTGAACCTGCCCACCTGCTTCTTCGTCGTGACGCTCTGACCGGCGGCGACCGATGACGACGCCGGGCCGTACCGACCCCGACGTGCTGGTGGTCGGCGCGGGCGTGGTGGGCCTGTGCTGCGCCTGGTTCCTGCGCCGCGCCGGGCTCAGCGTGACGGTGGTGGACCGGAGCGAGGTCGGTGACCCGGCGGCCTGCTCGGCCGGGAACACCGGTTTCGTCGGCACCCAGGGTTCGGCGCCGCTGGCCGAGCCGGGGGTGCCGGCCACCGGGATCCGCTGGCTGTTCAGCCCGCAGAGCCCGTTCGCGGTCCGGCCCCGGCTCGACGGCGCGCTGCTGGCCTGGCTGTGGCACTTCCGCCGGCACTGCACCGAACGGCACGCCCGCGCCGGCTTCGAGACGCTGCTCGCGCTCAAGCAGCGCAGCCTCGCGCTGCTGCGCGAGATCTGCGCCGAGGACGAGCTGGCCGGGACGCTCACCGAACGCGGCATGATCCTGGCCTGCCACACCGAGCAGGGGTACGCGAAGGCGCGCCGGACGATCCCGGCGGCGACCGCCCGCGGCGTGCCGCTGCGGGAGCTGGACCGGGCCGAGCTGGCCCGGCTGGAACCCGGCGTCGACTTCGCGGTGGCCGGGACGCTGCTCAACGAGGAGGGCGCCGCGCTGCGCATCCCGGCGTTCCTGGTGGCGCTCGCGGCGGCGCTGCGGGCCCGGGGCGTGGACGTCGTCACCGGCGCGGAGGTACGCGACTTCGAGGTGACCGGGCGACGGGTACGCGCGGTGCGCACCACCAGGGGTGAGCTGCGCCCGGCCGAGGTGGTGATCGCCGCCGGGGTGTGGTCGGCTGCCTGCGCCCGGATGCTCGGTGTCGGGCTGACGCTGCAACCGGCGAAGGGTTACACCGTCACGCTGCCCGCCGGGCCGGGCACGCCCACCCGGCCGGTGCTGCTCAGCGAGGGCAAGGTCGCGGTGATGCCGCTGGGTGACCGGGTACGCGTCGGCGGCACGCTGGAACTGTCCGGGCTGGACACGTCGATCTCGCCGCGCCGCGTCGACGGGATCCTGCACACCGCGCGGCGGTACCTGCCGGCACTGGACACCGGCCGCCGGCTGGACGTGTGGAGCGGCCTGCGCCCGTGCACCCCGGACAGCCTGCCGCTGATCGGGCGGGCCGGCGGCTACGACAACGTCAGCGTGGCCACCGGGCACGGCCACATCGGGATGGGCCTGGCCCCGGCCGGGGGGCAACTGCTCGCCCAGCTCGTCTCCGGCGCCGAGCCGGACCTGCCGCTGGAGACGTTCGCGGTGGACCGCTTCCAGAGGGGGATCTCGTGAACGACCGGCCGGAGATCGGCGTGCTCTGCCTCGACACCAGCTTCGACAAGATCCCCGGGCACATCCGCAACCCGGACACGTTCGACTTCCCGGTGCGCTACCGGGTGGTGGAGGGCGCCACCCCGCAGCGGCTGGTCCGCGAGGCCGACCCGACGCTGCTGCGACCGTTCGTCGACGCGGCCCGCGATCTGGAGGCCGCCGGGGTCGCCGGGATCACCGGGGCGTGCGGGTTCCTCGTGCTGTTCCAGGCCGAACTCGCCGCCGCGGTGCGCGTGCCGCTGTGGTCGTCGAGCCTGGTGCAACTGCCGATGGTGCACCGGATGGTCGGGCGTCCGGTCGGGCTGCTGGTCGCCGACGAGGCCGCGCTGACCCCGCGCCATCTGGCCGCGATCGGCGCCGCCGGCGTGCCGGTGGCGGTCACCGGCATGGCCGGGCAGCCGGAGTTTCGCGAGGTGATGCTGGAGGGCCGGCGCGACGCCCTCGACGTCGAGCGGCTGGCGGCCGAGGTGGATGAGCGGGTCGACGCGCTGGCCCGCGCGCACCCGGATCTCGGGGCGCTGGTCGTCGAGTGCACGGACCTGGTGCCGTTCGCCCACCGGATCCAGGCGCGGCTGGGTGTGCCGGTGTTCGACATCGTCACGCTGACCACGATGGCGTACGCGAGCCTCACCCGGCGGCCGTACCACCGGAAACGGCGCGGACCGCAATGAGGAGCTGTCGGAGAACTGCGCCGGAAACAGCCGGTTTCGTACCCGGCCGGGGCGCAACGACAACGGACGACCCGCTGACGTGCGGCACTTCCGCCGATTGGTCAATAATTGCGGCCGGAAGAAGTGGGCGACCGGCTGGAATAACTGTTCCGTGGGCGCGCTCCCGGGCTCCTGAATCGACGCAGAGTGAGCCGATGGTGGCAGTTTCGGCAGGCCGTCGCCGCGGTCAGCCGCACCAGTCGTAACCGGGCGCACGGCGGGTGCGGTGCGCCCGCAACGGGACGCCGGAGGTTGCGGCGAGCACCGCACGCCGCGCGGTCGCCTCGATCCGCCGGCTGTCCGCCCCGGTGAGGCCGATCTGGTTGAGCAGACACCGCAGCGGGATGGTCAGTTCGTCCGGTCCGCCGGCCACCGGAACGATCCCCGACCGGCGCAGCACCCCGGTCCACCGCGCCACCCAGCCGCGCCCCTCGGCGAGCAGCCCGGCCACGCCGCGCAGCCGCGCCGGCACCCCGGGTGGCGGCGACCGCAACCACTCCACGCAGTGTGGACAGGCGTCCGGCCCGGCCGGCTCGGCGGCTGCCGAGCCGGGGTACGCGGCGGCGACCCCGGCGCACAGGAACGTGGCGAGGGCGAGATCGCAGCCCGTCCGGATCCGCGCCGGGCGGGTGGCGGTCGCCGCGATGATCTCCAGGGCGAGCGCGCTGGACTGCTCCCGAAGGTCGGTGTGGCGTACCGGCAGCGCGCCGGGCTCGGGGCACACGGTCACCGGCCGGCCGGCGCTGCGGCCCGCGAGCACGAGACCGGCCAGCCGGGCCCGGACCACGCCGGGGTCGGTGCAGCGGCCGTGCACGTGGACGTCGGCGGAACCCCGCCGATCGTAATACCAGCCGGTAACCTCACCGCTCCGGTGCATACCCGAAAAGAGCGGACCGATACCCCTCGTCAGAAAGGAGTCGGCATGGGTCGAACGGCCCGGTAACGGACAGTGCAACAGCACCCAGTCACCGGTTTCCTGACCTCGTTTGCGCATGGGCGAACCCTTTCCGCGAAACACCGCGACCAGTGTCGATCGCCGGCCCGTCGTCGACAGTGGGGGAAACCCCACATTGCATCGGGGCGTTAGGGTCGTGGCGTCAACAACCGTCGATTACGCCGGTATCCGGCGCAACGGCGCGCCCGCCCGGCGCCGTGCCGTGCAGCGGCACATCATGGACGGCGACGCCCGGCCAAAGCGGGCCGGGGTCGGGCACCCGCCCGGCGCACGTCCCGAAAGGATGCAGGTGTCCGATGGCGAGCCTCGACGACGACCCGGAGGGAGCCGAACCGGCGTCGTTCGTGGGCCGGGCACCCCTGCTGGCGGCGGCCCGCCGGGCCGTCACCGCGGCGGCCGACGGCACGTCCACCGTCCTGGAGCTGCCCGGCGCGCCGGGGATCGGGAAGACGGCGCTGCTCGAACGCTGCGGGCGCCTCGCCCGCGCCGCCGGACTGAGCGTGCTGTCCGCGGTCGGGCGCGCCCCCGCGACGTACGCGATGCTCGCCCCGCTCTGGCGCTCCCACGACGGCGCGCGCGGTCCCGGCCGGCGTGACCCGAGGTCACGGCTGCTCGCGGCGCTCGCCGCCGGGCACCGCCGGCAGGGCGGCCCGATGCTGCTGGTCGACGACGCGCACCTGGCCGACGCGTCCTCACTGGAGCTGATCGGCGAGCTGGTCCGTAATCCGCCGGCCGGGCTGGTCCT
>JAEWFB010000556.1 GCA_023389095.1 Actinomycetes bacterium | reverse complement strand
GTCACCGCCATCGAGCGGCACGGGGCACCGGACCACACGCGGCTGTGGGCGATGATCGAGACACCGACGGCGATCTTCGACGCGCGCGAGATCGCCCGCGCGTCCGAGCGGCTCGCGGCATTCGTCCTCGGGACCAACGACCTCGTCAAGGAGCTCCGCGCCGAGCGCGTGCCCGGACGCGCGCCGCTGCTCACCGCCCTGTCGCTGTCCGTCCTCGCGGCGCGCGAGGCCGGGATCGCGGTCCTCGACGGTGTGTTCAACGACGTGCGCGATGCCGAGGGCTTCCGGGCGGAGTGCGAGCAGGGTCGTGACCTGGGCTTCGACGGCAAGACGCTCATCCACCCGGGGCAGGTCGACGTCGCCAACGAGGTGTTCGCGCCCTCGGAGGCCGCGGTCGAGGACGCCCGCGGAGTCCTCGCGTCGTGGGAGGCGGCAGGCGCCGGCGCGGGGGTCGTCACCCACAACGGCCGGATGATCGAGGCGCTCCACGTGGACATCGCCCGTCGCGTCCTGGCGACCCATGAGGCGATCGCGGACCGGATGTAACCTTCTGCTGGCGGGGGACGTCAGAAGAGGCAAGGACTGCGCTCGACCGAGGGGCTCGAGGGGGCCGCGCGCAGGTGGGCATCAGGGGTCGTCGAGGCGACCCCCGGGCGGAAGGACTGTGGATCATGGGGCAGCTGTCGCGTCGTGCGCTCATCACCGGATCGGTCGGAGGTGCCGCGGTCGGCGGCCTTCTCCTGGGAGGCGGCCCGGCCGCGGCCGTGACCTACCCGACGCTGCGGCTCGGGTCGTCGGGGACGGCGGTCACGACACTGCAGCAGCGGCTCAGCGCCCTGGGCTACTGGCTCGGAGGCGTCGACGGGCACTTCGGCGCGCTGACCCAGCAGGCCGTCTACGCGATCCAGAAGGCTGCGGGGATCACCCGCGACGGCACCGTCGGAGCCGTCACGTGGTCCAAGGTCAACGCAGGCGTCCGGCCGGCACCGTTGTCGACGACCGTCGCCGCCAACCGGGTCGAGATCCACCTGGATCGCCAGCTGCTCAAGGTGGTCCGCAACAACAGCGTCCAGGTCATCCTCAACACGAGTACGGGCAACAACCAGTGGTACCAGGCGCCCGGCGGCGGCTGGGCGCTCGCCGACACCCCGACCGGCTGGTTCTCGGTCTACTACGGCTACAGCGCCGGCTGGGAGTGGGGCCCGCTGGGCAACCTCTACCGCCCGCGCTACTTCAACCGCCGGGACGCGATCGCCGTCCACGGGTCCACGAGCATCCCGCCCTACCCGGCGAGCCACGGCTGTGCCAGGGTCTCGGTCAAGGCCATGGACATGATCTGGGCGCGCAACCTCATGCCGATGGGCTCGCGGGTCGTCGTGCACTGACTCACCGGAAGGCGTGGCCGGTCGCGAGTGCTGCGAGGTCGCCGAAGACGTCCTCCACGTCGATCGCGAGCCCCCGGGAGCCGAACCAGTCCGCGACGTTCGTGACGTCCCGGCGGAGGAACTCGAAGCCGTGCGGGTTGCCGATGACGTCGACGACCTGCGGCCAGTCGATGACGACGAGCCGGTCGCCGTCGAGCAGGAGGTTGAATGCCGACAGGTCGCCGTGCGCCCAGCCGTGCTCCGCGGCGGTCGCCATGACCCGCCGGACCTGCTCCCAGAGGTCGGCGAGGAGGTCCGGGTCGGGGCGGCACTGGGCGAGCCGAGGTGCTGCGACGCCGGAGTCCTGGTCCCCGATGAACTCCATGACCATCTCGGTCGCGGAGAGCTGGACGGGGTAGGGGACGGGCAGCCCGAGCTCCCAGAGCCGTCCGAGCGCGGCGAACTCGGCCCCGGCCCACTGACCGGCGATGACCTCCTTGCCGAACTCGGTCCGCCGCGCCATGGCCCGCATCTCCCGGCTCCGGCGGACGCGGCGGCCCTCGAGGTAGCCGGCGTCCCGGTGGAAGAGCCGGCGCTCGCCGGGTCGGTACCGCTTGACCGCCATGGTGACGCCGGGCCCGCGACCGGGCACCCACCTGCGGACCAGGTGGACGTCGGCCTCCTTGCCGGTCTTGAGGATCCCGAGCTCGGACTCGACGGCTCCGAGGTCGGTGATGACCCAGTCGGGCCTCGGACCGGGACCGTGGGTCGAGCCGTCCCAGGTCGACCAGCGCTCGCCCTCGGGCGGCTGCTCAGCCTTGGTGTCGGCGATGTACTTGTTGGCGTCGAACTGTTGAGAAGTGTTGTGCTGCAACGCAGTTGCTCCTGCTGGAAGGGGTGGTGGACCGTGCGTGGTCCAGGGCCGTGATCGACATGCCGACCTCCTCCTTCCAACGGGCGCAGCGAGGACCGCTGCGCGTACGGACCCATGGTGGGGGAGCGGCGCCGACCCGCGCCACCGGTTTTCCTCGCTCGCTCAGGCGAGCGACCCGAGCCACGGGATGAGGTGCTTGGCGTGGGCTCGCCAGTAGTCCCCGTCGTGGTGACCCTCGTCGAAGACGTGCGTCGTCGCGGGGCGCTTGGCGACGTAGGCGCGGTTGGCCGCGATGAACGGGTCCTGAGTCCCGCACGCGATGGAGACGGGAATGCCGGGCAGCAGCCGCGCGGGGGCGAAGACGTCGTGGGCGTGGTAGTCCTCGGCGTCGTCGAACGCCCCCGGGGCACTCGCCCCCGGGGAGGTCCACAGGGCCGTGCTCATCGGGGCGACGCCGAGGAGCCGCTCCCGCGGCAGCTGCCCCGCGAGCAGGAGCGAGCCGTAGCCGCCCATCGACCAGCCGATGAAGCCGAGCCTCGCGTCGCTCCGGAGGCCGGCGCGGTCGAGGGCCATGGGCACCAGCTCCTCAAGGACGAGCCGTCCTGAGTCGGTGCCGTCGTGGCGGGCGTGCCAGTAGCCGTCCCCGCCGGAGACGGACACGATCGCGAGGCCGGCGTCGGCCGCGAGCGCCCCGAAGCCCATCTCGAAGGAGCTCACCGCCCGCCCACCCTTGCCGTGGAGCGAGACGACAAGCGCCTTGGGGGTCCCGGACCGTGGCGCCTGGAACACCCAGTCGGCGCGACCGTCGGGGGCCGAACGGGACTCGAGGGTGCCGGAGGACGTACCCGCGAGGTAGGCGCCCTCACCGGTCGCGCCGAACCGGTCGCAGGCGGTCGTCGCCGCCACGGCGATACTGGACGCGGCGATGGCGAGCGCGCGGCGGCGGGAGACCTGCGCGACGTGCACGGCGCCACTGTAGGCAGCCGACGAGAGCGAACTCACGCATTCGGCCCGTGTCCGGCGCGCTCGGCCGTCGGCATACTCGTCGGAGTTCCCGACCATCACCGACCCCGAGGTGGACCATGTCCCGGCTGCAGACGACCGACGGCCTGACCGACGAGCAGAAGGACCTGCTCGGCCTGGTGCGGGAGTTCGTCGACGAGCAGATCATCCCGGTCGCGACCGAGCTCGAGCACCGTGACGAGTACCCCACCGACATCGTCGAGGGGATGAAGGAGATGGGGATCTTCGGGCTGATGATCCCCGAGGAGTACGGCGGGCTGGGGGAGTCCCTGCTGACCTATGCCCTGAGCGTCGAGGAGATCGCCCGCGGCTGGATGTCGGTGAGCGGCATCATCAACACGCACTTCATCGTGGCGTACATGCTGCTCCAGCACGGGACCGAGGAGCAGAAGCAGCGCTACCTGCCCCGGATGGCGACCGGCGAGGTGCGTGGTGCGTTCTCGATGAGCGAGCCGGGCCTCGGGTCGGACGTCGCCGGCATTCGCACCAAGGCCGTCTGGGGCGGTGACGGAGACTGGGCCCCCGGCGCAGCCGGGGACTGGACGATCACCGGCCAGAAGATGTGGCTGACCAACGGTGGCAGCGCCAACCTCGTCGCCGTCCTCGTGCGGACCGACCTCGGCGCCGACCGGCCGCACGCCAACATGTCGACCTTCCTCATCGAGAAGGAGTCGGGCTTCGGCGAGACGGCGCAGGGCGTCACGGTGCCCGGCAAGATCGACAAGATGGGGTACAAGGGCGTCGACACGACCGAGCTCGTCCTCGACGGTCACCGGACGACGACCGCGCAGCTGCTCGGCGGCGAGCCGGGCAAGGGCTTCTACCAGATGATGGACGGCGTCGAGGTGGGCCGGGTCAACGTCGCCGCGCGCGCCTGCGGCGTCTCGATGCGGGCCTTCGAGCTGGGGATCTCCTACGCCCAGCAGCGGGAGACCTTCGGCAAGAAGATCGCCGAGCACCAGGGCATCCTCTTCCGGCTCGCGGACATGGCGACGAAGGTCGAGGCGAGCCACCAGATGATGGTCAAGGCGGCGCGGCTCAAGGACGCCGGTGCCCGCAACGACCTCGAGGCCGGCATGGCGAAGTACCTCGCCGCCGAGAACTGCGCCGACGTCGTCGAGCAGTCCTTCCGGATCCACGGCGGCTACGGCTACTCCAAGGAGTACGAGATCGAGCGGCTCTACCGGGAGGCGCCGATGCTGCTCATCGGTGAGGGGACGGCGGAGATCCAGAAACTGATCATCGGGCGACGCCTCCTCGAGGAGTTCCGGCTCAAGGGCTGAATGCTTAGGGCCGCCCCGAGCGGCCCCACAGCATGCGGTCAGCATCTTTTGGGACAATGAGGTCATGAGCACCCAGCCAGCCCGCGGTCTCGGTCCCGGCGCGATCAAGGCGCTGACCCTCGACTACCCCATGTCGCTCGGCATCTACGACGACTACGCCGAGGCGCAGAAGGCCGTCGACTACCTGTCGGACCACGAGTTCCCCGTCCAGAACGTCATGATCGTCGGCACCGACCTCAAGCAGATCGAGCGCGTGACGGGACGGCTGACGATGGGTCGGATCCTCGGCGGTGGGGCACTGTCCGGCGCCTGGCTCGGTGGCTTCGTCGCCCTCGTCTTCTCGCTCTTCGACTCGGCGAATGCCGCGCTCGGCGCCTTCGTCTTCACGATCGCCTTCGGCGCGATCTTCGGCCTCGTCTGGGCGTTCATCACCTACAAGCTGACCGGCGGTGCGCGCGACTTCACCTCGGTCAGCCAGGTCGTCGCGACGAAGTACGAGGTGCTCGTCGAGCACCGGTTCGTCCAGCAGGGCCGTGGGCGGGGGGCGCCGCGCGCCCCCCAGCGCGCGGCGCCCG
>JAEWFB010000549.1 GCA_023389095.1 Actinomycetes bacterium | reverse complement strand
AGACCCGCGAAGAACATGAGCTCGCTGGAGAGCCAGACCATGGTGCCGACGGCAACCATGTTCGGGCGGGTCGCCGGGCCGTGAGCGGCCGGGTTCGCTACTGCGCTGGAAGGAACTGCTGATGCTGTCGCCACGTTGGACATTATTCCCACATTCATGTCGGGGGTGGCGAGCGACCCCCCCGATTGCAGGCACCCTGTCGAGGATTCGTGACCATTCCGACACGTCGTCGACACGGCCCGCTCCATACGTCCGGTTCGCGCCCGTCCCGCGTCGGCCCCGTGCGCCGCCGCTGCCGACGTCCGGCCGACGCCTGGCCGACGTGTGGCCGGCGCCTGGCCGGCGTCCGACCGGCGGGAGGGTCCTGCGGGCGCGCGCGTGGGGGCCGGTAGCATCTGGCGCATGACCGCCTCGAACGACACCGCACCCCAGGGCACCTCCACCGACGTGGCGACGTCGACGGGTGGCGCGCCCCGCGTGGCGCGGGTCAGCGTCCTGCTCTACAGCGACGACTTCACGACGCGCGACGCGGTCCGGGCCGCGGTGGGTCGCCGGCCCGCGAAGGACGTCGAGGTGGTCCGCTGGCACGAGTGCGCGACGGCCGACGCGGTCATCAGCTCGGTCGAGGCCGAGCGGTTCGACATCCTCGTTCTCGACGGCGAGGCCGCCAAGGTCGGTGGCCTGGGCCTGGCCCGCCAGCTGAAGAACGAGATCTTCGAGTGCCCGCCGATCATCGTGCTCACCGGCCGGCCGCAGGACAGCTGGCTGGCCGCGTGGTCGCAGGCCGACCTCGCCGTGCCGCACCCGCTCGACCCGATCGCGCTCACGGCCGCCGTGGCGACCCTCGCGCGCCCGGGCGCCACCGGCGCCTGAGCGCATGGCCGCTGACGCGACGACCACCTGGCCCTCGGTCTACGCCGACCTCATCGCCGGGCGCGACCTCGACCGGGCCGCGGCTGCGTGGGCCATGGACCAGATCATGGCCGGCGAGGCGACTCCGGCCCAGGTGGCCGGCTTCCTCATGGGCCTGCGCGCCAAGGGCGAGAGCATCGAGGAGATGCAGGGGCTGGCCGAGCAGATGCTCGCCCATGCTCGTCGCATCGAGGTGCCCGGCCCGAGCGTCGACATCGTCGGCACCGGCGGCGACCGGGCCCACACCGTCAACATCTCGACGATGTCCGCGATCGTCGTCGCCGCGGCGGGCGTGCGGCTCGTCAAGCACGGCAACCGGGCTGCGTCGTCGTCGTCCGGCTCGGCCGACGTCCTCGAGGCCCTCGGCATCGACCTGTCGCTGACGCCCGAGCGCGTCGTCGAGGTCGCTCACGAGGCCGGCATCACCTTCTGCTTCGCCCAGACCTTCCACCCCGGCTCCCGGCACACGGCCGTCCCGCGCCGTGACCTCGGGATCGGCACGGCCTTCAACTTCCTGGGCCCGCTGACCAACCCGGCGCAGCCGACGTACGCCGCCGTCGGGTGCGCCGACGCGCGGATGGCCCCGCTGCTCGCCGGGGTGTTCGCCGGCCGCGGCAAGGACGCCGCCGTGTTCCGGGGCGACGACGGCCTCGACGAGGTCACCGTGTCGACGACGACCACCGTGTGGTGGGTCCGGGGTGGCGAGGTCGGCGACCGCGTCGTCGACCCGACGCGCCTGGGCCTGGCCCTGCACCCGATCGAGGCGCTGCGCGGTGGGGACGCCGAGCACAACGCCGGCGTGGTCCGTGAGGTGTTCGCCGGTGCGACCGGTGCGGTGCGTGACGCCGTCCTGCTCAACGCCGGCATCGCGCTGGCCCTGACCCGCCCCGACTCGGGTGCGCGTCAGGAGGACTTCGACGCCGACCTGCGGGTGGCGATGGAGGTCGCGGCCGCCGCGATCGACGACGGCTCGGCCACGCGGGTCGTCGAGCGCTGGGTCGCGGCCACCCGCGGCTGAGTGGCGGGGCCGCCACACCCGAGATCGCGGGTCGGGCAGCAGCGACGCGTCAGTCGCCCTCGAGGCCCAGGCTGAACGCCGCCTCGAGGTCGTGGGCCGAGTACGTGCGGAAGGCGATGTGCGTGGACGTGCCGACCACGCCCTCGACCTTGTTGAGGCGGTCGGCGATGACGTCGGCGAACTCCTCGTGGGCACGGACCCGCACCATCGCGATGAGGTCGGCGTCACCCGTGACCGAGTAGACCTCGGAGACGGCGGGGATGTTCGCGATCGCCTCGGCGACCTCGGGGATCCGGTCGACCTCGCAGTTGATCATGACGATGGCGGTGATCACGGGAGACACCCTAGCCGCCGTCAGCCGGCGCGGCGCAGGCCGTGGCGCCGGTGCCCCGACGCGCCGGGGGCCGGGACGTCGTGGTCGAAGCCGACGGCGTCACGGGCCGAGGCGACGGCCGGCTCGAGCTCGACGCGGACGGCGCCCGCACCGCCGACCGGGCAGGTCCACGAGCCGTCGAGCTCGACGATGCGCACGCCGGGCGCCTCCAGCCACCGGAGGATCACCTCGGTCTCCTCGGTGAGGGCCGCGGGCCGGTCGGGGGTCGGCGCCTCGACGACCTCGGCGGTGGCCTGCATCGAGCGGACGAACGGCATCGGGTCGGCGCCGCGGGGGCTCACGGCGGTGCCGGCCAGACGCCCGTGCCGGATCGCGACGAGCTCCCAGCCGCCGGCGTCGCTGCGCCGGGCGGCGACGATCTCCGGGGAGCGGGTGAGGGGTGCGAGGCGCTGCGCGCGAGCGGCTCCGCGGACGAGCTGGAGGAAGCGGTCGCGGACCCGGGCGGCGTCCTCGAAGCGTTCCTGCGCTGCGAGCTCCTCGAGGCGGGCACGGAGCCGGTCGGCCACCGGGCGGGCGTCGCCGGTGAAGATCGAGGCGCACCCGGCCGCGACGGCGGCGTACTCGTCGGGGGTCTGTGCACCGGTGCAGGGC
>JAEWFB010000530.1 GCA_023389095.1 Actinomycetes bacterium | reverse complement strand
GAGCATTCCCGCTCGCTCGCCCTGACCAACCCCGCTCGGACCACCGACGGCAGTGTCGCGATGATCCCTCTCAGCGTCGCGGTCTCCGAGAGGCTTCCGGTCTCGTGGGGTCAGGTCTCATGGACGGGCGAGACGCTCGCCGCCGGGAAGCGCGCGGCGGAGCGGGCCATCGCCTGCCTCGACGAGCGGAGCCGGGGATGACCGGAGAGCCAACACTCGGCGTGTCACTGAAGCCCGGTGATACGCGGCTGCGTTCGCGCGCCGTGCGCGCCGTGCGGGCGCTGTGGCTCGTCGTGGCAGGCGTTCTGGTGTTGGCTTCGCCGGCGCTCGTCATGGGCATCGGGGACGCGTTGCCCCGCGTCGACCCCTCGGTTGTCGGAGCGGGAGTGGTGACCCTGCCGTCGGTGGGCGCCGGCACCTGGGTCCTGGTACTCGTCGTTGCGCTGGCCGTCGCGGGCACCGCTGGTGTGCCGTGGAGGCGGGCTGACATCAACCACCACACCTTGACCGCATTCTCCCCGGTGTGCGGGCTGATCCTGGCGGGGCGGATCTTGGCTCGTACGGTGGCTGGCGAACGGCTTCTACTTCACCAGCCAGCAGGACGGATGCGCCAAACCCGACTGCGCCCCGCTCACGCTCCAGACAGTGCTGCTGCTCGCACCGGCGGTGACGACAAGTGTGGTCCTCATCGCGGTGGGTGCCTTGAGCCGCCGTATCGATCAGTGGTGAATGCGCAGGCGGTCCAACCGCGGTCTGGATCGCCCTCTCCGCCACCCAGATCGTGCTCTGGGACAGCAGGGCCCTGCCCTGGATCGAGCAGAGTGCCATGTGAACGAGCGGCTACCCGCGGGGGCACGGGCAGCTCCAACGACTGGTGCTGAGCCAGCCGAAACGCCAGCGGCACCTCAGACGAGCTGCGACGGGCCGACGACCGGCTGTGGGATCTTCGAGAGTCGCTCTGGCGCAAGAGCTCCGAGCTGAGGGGTCACCCCCGCCAAGGTGCCGGGACGTCGGGCGGCTGCTTGTCCGGAGACCCCGCCCACATCTGCGGGCCGGCTGAGACAAGCACCCAGTCAGTTCGTTCCCGCGCCCACGCGACGGCCTCCTCGACCGTGGCGTGCTCGCTGACCTCAACGCCACTGGGGTCGTCCTCATTGCGCTCGGTGTGAGCACTCCAGCGCCGAGGCTCGTCACCCACCCACGTGACGTAGGCCCACATCATCGCCACTGGAACGTTGGGGGCGGGCCTTGCTCCACGATCTTCTCGGCGTCCCTGACGGTCATGGAGGCACTCTGCCAGTTGGTGCCAACGCCATGCCTTCTGAACGTCCTCATCTGCCTCTCGTCGTGCGCGTCTTGCCGGTGTACGGGCCCCGCGTGCACTGTTGATGTGTGAGTGACGACGTGGTGCGCCGGGTTGCGCTCCGGCAGCTGATGGGCTTGGACGGGTCGGAGCTGCTGGAGCGGGCAGAGGAGTTGCGGTACGCCCCACCGGTCCCGGAAGCGTGGCGGGCCACGGACGCCGGGACCGCGTTGGCGGAGCAGGCTGACCTGGCGATGGCCCTGGCCCCGCTGCGGGTGGAGTTCGACGAGCGGCAGTGGGCGGACCTGGGGCGCAGGCTCGATCGCGGGGAAGAGCCGGATGCGGCCGCTGAGGCGGTACGCCAGCGGGCTTGACATAGTCTCGCCCGGACGTTGGACCAGCTTTAGGCGTTTGCCGATCATGCCGCGAGTGGTGCTCACCTTCTGCGCCGTCACTGAAGCAGCGGCTCGACGTGGCTCAGGTCTGCACCGACTTCACGAGCCGATCTCAACTCGTGTGAAACAGCTGTATCGCCGCGGCGATGTCATCTTCGTACCGGTTCCGGTCGTGAGCCGTCATGCGGGTCGTCCAGACGTTGCATTCGCACTGGTCCGCGCCACCATGACAGCACCAGGGCGAGCAAGAGGAGAAGGAGCCCGGCGCCGAGCACCGTGGCTCGTGGGCCGAAGACGTCCGCAAGGGCACCTTGAGCAAGGCCCCCCACCGGGAAGCACCCCGTGTAAGCCATGATCCGCACCGCGAGCACCCGTCCGCGGAGCCGGTCGGCCACGATGATCTGCACCGCCGTGTTGGTTGCCGAGATGGTGAGCAGCAGCGCCCAGCCGACGACGAACAGAGCGCTCGCCGCCCAGCCGGGCGACGGGGAGAGCGCGAATCCAGCGAGCCCCACGGCCTGTCCGATCAGGCCGACCTGCGTGAGCAGCGACCGGGGAAGGATGTGACTCCAACCTGCGAGCACCGGCGCGGCGACCAGCGCCCCGACACCAAGGGCGGCATTGAGCAACCCCAAGGTCCAGGGACCGACGTGAAAGACGCTGCCGGCGAAGACGACGGTGAACTGGAAGATCGGGTTGACGAGCAGACCTACCGCGACCGCGACGAGCAGGCCCATCTGGATTCCGGGCTGCCCCCGGATGTAGCCGACCGCCGTCGCGAACTGGCGCCAGACCGGCGCGGGGTCCGCTGTCCGCGGGCGGTTGCGCACCCTGAGTGCCGCCAGTGCCACCAGCACGGCGAGGAAGGACAGGGCGTTGAGCAGGAGGGCCCATCCCGGCCCGATGGTCGCCAGGATCAGTCCGGCGACCGCGGGGCCCAGCGACCGGGCGGCGTTGAACTGCAAAGAGTTCAGCGCCACGGCAGAGTCGAGGTCGGAACGAGGAACGAGGTCGTTGACGAATGACTGCCAGCTCGGCATGTTGATGCCCTGAAAGATGCCGGCGACCCCGACAAGTGCCATCACGATGAGCGGCTCGCGCACACCCACCAACCACACGACCCACAGAAGCAGAGCGCTGAGGGCCATCCCGGACTGGGTGACGAGCAGGACCCGGCGCCGATCGTGCCGGTCTGCGAGCACACCACCCCAAGGCCCGAGGGCGATGTTCGGCACGAACTGGAAGACACTCACGAGCCCCACCCACAAAGCGCTGCGCGTCACTTGGTAGACGATGAAGGGCACGGTCAAGTTCGAGAGCCAGCCGCCCGTGTTGGAGGTGATGGCCCCCACCCAGAACACGGCGTAGTCGCGGTGCCGGAAGGCGCGCAGCGAGTGGCGCAGACCTCGCGGCGGCAGCTCCTCCCGCTGCTCCAGCGCCGTCACGGCAGCGCCCGCAGCCGTGGTCCGTCCACTTTCCGCGGCGCGACCCATCCGATCCAGCGACCCCGCGCGGCGTGGACCGAGCCCGTCAACGGCCCTGCCACTGTGGCTCTCGCCTCTCTAGGAACGCCCGCGCGCCCTCCTTCTGGTCCTCGGAGAGGTAGACGTCGGGGCCGGTGTCCAGCCGGATCGCGGCATGCGGCGACATACCTGCCGTCTTGCGATAGGTCAGCTTGAGTCGCTGCAGTGACAGCGGCGCCGAGGCCACGACGTCGTCGAGTAGGGCTGCGGCCGCCGTCTGCAGCTGGTCGGCAGGCACCAGTCGGTTGAGCAGGCCCCACCGGTCGAGCTCGGCGGCCATGATCCGGCGACCGGTGTAGAGCCACTCCATCGCGATGCCCGGAGGAACGGTGACGGGCAGCAGGACCGAGGCGAAGTGTGCTCCCCGCGCCCGCTTCGCCTCGGGCACACCGAAGACCGCGCCGTCTGCGGCGACTCGAAGGTCGCACGAGAGCGCGAGCTCGAAACCTCCCGCCATCGCAGCCCCGTTGACGATCGCGAGCGTCGGCTTGCGCGAGTCGATCATCACCTCCATGAGACTGCGACGGTTGTTGTGAAGCGGACCATAGAAGGGCTTGCCCGCCGCGGCCAGGTCACGGGCGTCCTTGAGGTCCGCCCCCGAGCAGAACGCCGACCCTGCCCCGGTGATCGCGATGGCATAGACATCGGGGGTGTGGTCGGCATCGATGATCGCGTCGACGAGACGGTCGTTGAGATCGCGGTTGAGGGCATTGCGCACCTCGGGCCGGTTGAGGGTGAGGTAGCGCACGTGGCCCCGGTCCTCGACGAGGAGGATGTCGTCGCTCATGGGTCGTCCTTTCGGTCGAGCAGCTTCAGGCGGGATAGACGGGCGCCTCGCGCCGCACGGTGACCCACTGCAGCTCGGTGAACGCCTCGAGATTGGACTGGTGGCCGCCGTGACGTGCCCCCAGGCCCGACTCGCCGACACCACCGAACGGAGCGGTGGGCTCGTCGTTGATCGTCTGGTCGTTGACGTGCACCGACCCGGTCGGCACCCGGTCGGCCAGCGCGAGCGCCCCCAGGACGTCGCGCGTGATGATGCCGAGCGAGAGCCCGTAGGAGGAGTCGGCGGCGAGAGCGACGGCCTCGTCCGCGTCGGCGAAGGAGACCACCGGCGCCACCGGACCGAACACCTCCTGCGCGTAGGCGGGCGCCTCGACGGGGACCGGGGAAAGCACCGTGGGCCGGTAGAACAGGCCCTCGAACGTTCCGCCGGCGAGCAGCGACGCGCCGGCGTCCACCGACTGGGTCACGAGGCCGTGGACGCGGTCGCGCTGACCCGCGTCGATGAGCGGGCCGTACCCGACGCCCGGACCGAGCGGGTCGCCGACCCTCGTCGACGTGGCGATGCGCGTCAGCTCGGTGAGGTAGTCGTCCACGACGGACTCGTGGACGAGGTGCCGTCCGCTCGCCATGCAGATCTGGCCGGCGTGGCGGAATGACCCGAAGGCACCGGCCGCGGCCGCCCTCCGCACGTCCGCGTCGGCCATGACGACGAGGGCGGAGTTGCCACCGAGCTCGAGGTGGACGCGCTTGAGCTGGTCGGCGCAGGCGCGCGCGATAGCTCGGCCGGCCGGCGTCGACCCCGTGAAGGAGATGACCGGCACTCGAGGGTGGGCCACCACGGCCTGGCCGACGTCTGCCCCACCGGGGAGCACGTGCAGCAGACCTGCCGGCAGCCCGGCCTCCTCGAATACCCGGGCGATGAGCACGCCACCGCTGACCGCGGTCCGCGGATCGGGCTTCAGCACGACGGCGTTGCCCAAGGCGAGCGCCGGAGCGACCGCCCGGATCGCGAGCAGCAGCGGCGCGTTGAAGGGTGCGATGACGCCCACGACGCCCACCGGCCTCCGGCGCGCCAACGAGAGGCGGGGAGCGGTCGAGCGCAGGAGCTCGCCGTACGGTGCACTCGCCAGTCCGGCCGCCTCGAAGCACTCCTGCGCCGCGACGGCCTGAGCACGGTGGGCCATGGTCAGCGGCGCCCCCGACTCCCGCGCCGTCCACTCAGCCGCCTCGTCCGCATGCTGCTCGAAGAGCAGTCCGGCACGTCGCAGCACCGCGGCGCGGGTGTCGTAGCCGAGCGCCGCCCATCCCGGCTGCGCGGCCGCCGCCACGTCGACGGCGCGTTCCACGGCGGACGCGTCCGCGAGCCCGACCGTCTCCAGCTGGTTCCCGGTCGCCTTCTCGGTGACGGGCCCCTGGGATACGCCGGGCTGCCATCCGTCGCTGAAGTAGCGCCCCGACCAGTGGCGCGCGCACAGCAGCGGCGAGCTCATGCGGGCGACCCCACGGATGCCTCCGCACACCCGACCACGCCGTCGGCCAGCATCCCGTCGATCTCGTCGTCGCTGAAGCCCAGGTCCCGGAGGACCTCGGCGCTGTGCTGCCCGAGCTCCGGCGGAGGGCACTGGTGCGGCAGGTACGCCCCGTCGAAGGTCACCGGCAGGTGCACGACCTCGAGCTCGGGCACGTTGGGGTGCGGCAACGGCGTCACGAGACCCACGGCACGCACCTGCGGGTCGTCGGCCACCTGGTGCACCGGTCGCACGGGGGCGCTTGGGACGCCCGCCGCCGCAAGGCGTTCCAGCAGCTCCTCGGCCGTGAAGGCACGCGTCGCTGCGGAGACTGCCTCGTTGACCTCGGCGCGGTGTTCCGCGCGCTCCGGGTTGGACCCGAAGCCCGGCCGCTCCATCAGCTCAGGCGCCCCGAGGGCCCCGACGAGGCGCGTCCACAGGGTCTGGTTGCCCGCCGAGATGAAGACGTGACCGTCTGCGACGGGGTACGCGCCGTAGGGGACGACACCTGCGTGGCCCGACCCGAGGTTGCGCGGTGCCGGGTTGCCCGCCCTGGAGCCCATGACCTTCTGGTCGACCCATGAAACCGCCGTCTGCAGCAGCGACACCTGCACGTGGCTCCCTTCCCCCGACTGGTCCCGACGGCGCAGGGCGTCGAGGATGCCGATGACGGCCCACATGCCCGTGCCCTTGTCGAGGATCGACAGCGGCACCCGCATGGGCGGCCCGTCGCCCGTGTCCAGCATGCTGACGATGCCTGAATACGCCTGTAGCAGAGGGTCGTACGCCGGCTCGCTGGCTCGCGGGCCAACAGAGCCGAAGCCACTCATCTCGCAGTAGACCAGACGGGGGTTGAGCTCGCGCAGACGCTCGGCGTCGAAGCCGGCCTTGGCCAGCGCGCCGGGCCGCAGGTTCTGGACCAGGACGTCGGCGTCGGCGAGGAGCCGTTCGAGTACCTGCGAGCCGCGGCCGTCCTTGAAGTCCAGTGCCAGGCTCTTCTTGTTGCGGTTCAGGCCGAGGAACGCCATCGGCTCGCTCCCCCAGTACGGGGGCGCCCAGCCACGCGTGTCGTCCCCGGCACCCACCCGCTCGACCTTGATGACCTCGGCGCCGAGGTCACCGAGGATCTGGCCGGTCGTGGGCCCAGCAACGCTCGTTCCGAGCTCGACCACGCGCAGGCCGACCAGCGACCCCGGTGTGGTCCCGGTGGGGATATGGCTCTGCATCGTCGACTCCATCGGTGTCATGGCACGTCCTCCCGTGCGCCTTCCTCGGGACCGCCGGCGCGGCGGATCCCGTCGATCTCGTCCCGCGCGGGCGAGGTGATCGGCTGCCTCCACGGACTGGGGCACCCGGCATACGACGAAGGCCCCAGACGGAAGTGCTGCGCCTGTTCCTCGGTCTCTACGAGCGGCATGTCCATCGGGTAGAGCGCCTCGAGGCTCGGACGCGGTCCGGCCTTGCTGACCTTGCCGTACAGCGGGTGGCCGACGACCTCCTCGGCCAGGTGCGCCGCCTCGACGAGCTTCGCGACGTCGATTCCGGTGTCGATGCCCTCGGTCTCGAGCAGGTCCACCAGGTCCTCGGTGGGGATCATCTTGGTGGCACGCCCGTTGCCGCAGTAGGGGCACCCGCCCATCCCACCGATCGAGGTGTCCAGCACCAGCGTGTGC
This sequence comes from Actinomycetes bacterium, assembly GCA_023389095.1. Lineage (GTDB taxonomy): Bacteria > Actinomycetota > Actinomycetes > Actinomycetales > Dermatophilaceae > Monashia. Next base: position 6,178 of record JAEWFB010000530.1, on the reverse strand, counting down.
TTTGACGAGAGCGCCCTCAGCGCGACGTAGGCCGACGTCAGGGCACTGCCCCGGCCGTCGTGCAGGTGCAGGTGGAAGGTGTGCACCTGCGGCCATTCCCGGCGGATGACCTGGAGCTGCTCCTCGACGGCCCGAGGGGAGTTCCAGCTCATCGGGTCGCCGATCCAGACGGTGCGCGGGGTGATCCCGGCCGCCTCCCAGGCCTGCATCTGCAGCCGGATGAGCTCCGTGCGCCGCTCCTGCGAGAAGGCTCCGAGCCAGTTCGAGCCCCAGGCGGCGTTGATGGCCACGACCGCCTCGGTCACGCCCCGCTCGACGGCGGAGGCGACGGTCGCGGCCACAGCGGCGATCTCCTGCGCCTGGGTGCGCGCCGTGTTGCGCTGCACGAAGACGTCGCAGAGGTGGACCGTCGTGCGGGCGGCCGACTCCTGCGGGGCCAGCGGCGGCACGTGCCGGGCGCGACGCTCGGCGCCCTTCTGGTTCAGGGCCAGCGCGGTGTACCGGACGCCCAGGACCGGCGTGAAGCCCGCGATCACCTGCTCGATGTGCTCCATCTGCGGCACCCACTTGGGGCTGACGAACGAGCCGACCTGGATGGTGCGAAGCCCGGTCCGGGAGAGGGCGTCGAGCAGTCGGATCTTGGCCTCGACCGGGATCTCGACGCTCTCGATCTGCATGCCCTCGCGCATGCCCTCCTCGATGATCTCGACACGGGGCAGACCGCTCATGCCTCCGCCCTCCCGACGAGAACCGGCGCGCCAACGGGCGGACCGGCGAGCACGTCCTGGAAGCCGGCCAGGTCGCCTCCTCGCCACTGCGCGGTCAGGTCGGACAGGAGGGCGCGCGTCCGATCGGACGCCCAGCCGCCGGAGGCGAAGGCGTCGATCGCCTTGTCCTCCAGCTCTTCCGGGGTCAGCGGGTTGCGCGAGTCTCCCCGGCTGACGTCGACGCGTCGCGTGCGCGTCGCACCGTCGGCGGTACGCACCGTGAGCACCGTGAACGGCTCGGTCGATGCAGGGTCGTCCGGGTCCGCGCCCTCGCGCACGGAGACCGCGTCCATCAGCGAGCGCACCTCGGCGTCGCGGACGGCCTCGTCGGTGAAGTCGGCGAGCCGGACCAACCCCGTCCGCAGAGCCCGCGCCACGGTGTACGGCAGGCTGAACTTGCCCTCCAACCCACTGCTGGGCAGGTGCGGCAGGAGTGGCTTCAGCCCGCCGCGATGCACCGTGACCTCCACCGACGAGATCGCCGATAGGTCGAGCCCGAGGCGCAGGTCGAGCACGGCGTCGATGGCCCGGTGCGTCGCGTAGCAGGACGGGTAGCGCTTGATCGCCCAGTCGTCGCTCCAGCCGTCCTCCCAGCGGCGCAGCCGCTCGGGAAGCTCGGCGAGCATCGCCGCGTCGGTCTCGCCGAAGAGCGCCAAGAAGCCTCCAGGCGCCTCGAGCTGGGTGAGCCGGGACGTGAACCCGCGAGAGGCCAGCGCCACGGCGGTGACCGCGTCGCGCGCCGCCAGCCCGGCGTGGAGCGGCTTGGTCATGGTGCCGAAGTTGGCCCGACTCCCCGACGCCGTGGAGGCCGCCAGTCCCAGGGCATGACGCGTCGTCTCCACGTCGAGCCCGGCCAGGCTGGCAAGCGCGGCCGTGGCCGCGAGGCGGCCGGTCGTCGACGTGTTGTGCCATCCGCGGCCGTAGTGCACCTCGAGCGGCAGGACCTCGGAGACGGCACGGAACACCGCCGAGCCGACCGCGTACGCCGAGACGAACCGGTCGGTGGTCACCGGCGCCACCCCGGCCCGCGCGAGCAGCGCGGGGAAGAGCACCGCCCCCGGGTGCATCGGCATCGTGGGCGAGGCGTCGTCCCAGTCCAGCGCGTGGGCGGAGGTGCCGTTGACCAGTGCCGCGGCCGACGGACCGACGCGCAGGTCCGAGCCCCAGATGCTGCAGCCACCGGGCGCCGGCTCCTCCTCGAGCAGGCTGAGGAGAGCCTCGACGGCCGCGGTGCGGCCACCCGCGACGCCCACGGCCAACGTGTCGACGAGCGAGGAGAGCACGGCGTCGGACCGCGCGCTGCCCGCACGCCGAGCGGCCGCCTGGACGGCGAAGGAGGCGATGGCGTACGTGGCCCCGTCACCCGCGCCAGCCGCGTCCGAGCGGTCCTGCGGGTGGGGCGACGCGGGAGATGCTGAGCCAGGAGTGGTCATGGCTCAGAAGCTCTTCGGCATGCCCAGATCCCGGTGGGCGATACCCGCGAGGACCAGGTTGGTGGAGATCGGAGCGATCAGCGGCCCGCGAGCCGCGCGGAACTTCTGCTCGATCCCGTACTCCGAGGCCAGTCCCGCTCCACCGAAGGTGTCCATCGCCGCGTTCGCGGCGTTCCACAACGCCTTGGACGAGAGCAGCTTGGCGGTGTTGGCGTAGAAGCCGTCCCGGCTCCCCTCCTGGAAGACCTTGGCCGCGTGCCAGCGCATGAGGCTCGCGGCCCGCAGCTCGGTGAAGGCGGTGGCCAGCGGGAACTGGATCCCCTGGTTCATCCCGATCGGGCGGCCGAAGACCTCGCGCTCCTTGGAGTACTGCACGGCACGGTCGATGAAGTAGAGCCCGGAGCCGATGTACTCGCTGGAGACCAGGAGACGCTCGGAGTTCATCCCGGACAGGATGACGCGGAACCCCTTGCCCTCCTCGCCGATCCGGTTCTCCACCGGCACCCGCAGGTTGGTGATGGTCAGCTGGTTCGTGTGGTGGCCGGACATCACCTTGATCGGCCGGTACTCGATCTGGCCGTTCTCCTTGGCCTCGCGCACGTCGACGAGCAGGACGGTGATGCCGTCGGTCTTCTTCTCCACGTCCTCGTACTTCTCGGTGCGCACGAGCAGGAGCATGAGGTCGGTCTGGTGGAAGCGAGACGTGAACATCTTGCCACCGTTGACGACGTACTCGTCGCCCTCCCGCCGCGCGAAGGTGCGGATGCGGGTGGTGTCCGTGCCGGCGTCGGGCTCGGTGATGCCGAAGGACTGCAGGCGCAGGCCGTCGTTGGCGATCTGCGGCAGCCACTGCTTCTTCTGCTCGTCGGTGCCGTGCCGCAGGATGGCACCCATCTGGTACATCTGCGCGTGGATGGCGCCGGCATTGCCGCCCCACCGGTTCAGCGTCTCGAGGAACAGGGCGGCGTCGGGGATCGTGCCACCGCCACCGCCGTACTCCTCGGGGATGAGCAGGGAGAGCCACCCGCCGTCGCTCAGGTCCTTGACCCACTCGGCGGGGTAGCGACCCGACTCCTCCACCTCGATCCAGTACTGCATGTCGTACGCGCGGGCGATGTCCGACACCGTGTCGCGCAACGCCTCCTGGTCCTCGGTGAGGATGTCCTCGGCGAGCCAGTCCTGGGCCATGGCGGCCTCCTTCTCGTTCTCGGGGGTTGCGCGGGGTTCGCTCCGCCCGCGCGGGGGTGGTCAGGCAGTCGTCTCCACGGCGACCTCGAGCAGGAGGGGTTCGGTCCTCTCCCGCAAGGTGGGAAGGACGCGGTCGAGCTCGTCGACCAGCTCGTCGCGCGTGGTGACCCGCCTTGTGGCGCAACCCAACCCGGTGGCGATGGTGGACACACTCACGTCGTCGAAGTGCGGCCAGGGCGGCTTGCCACCGTGAGCTGCGGCCAACCGGTCCATCACGGCGTACCCCCCGTTAGACAGGACGACGAACAGGGTGCCGACGCGGTAGTGCTGCGCGCTCCAGAGTCCCTGCACGTTGTAGAGCGAGGCACCGTCGCCGAGCAACGCCACGACGGGCCGGTCGGGCCGCGCCATCCGTACGCCGATGCTCGCCGGGAGGGCGAACCCGAGGCCGCCCTGCGCCACGGTGACGAAGCCGAACGGCCGTCGCGTCGGGACGAGGTCGAGCAGGAGACGCCGGGTCGAGGGGCTCTCCTCGAAGACCGTTGCGTCCTCCGGCAGGCGCTCGGCCAGCGCGGCGTAGACGTGCTCGGCCCGCAGGGTGCCGTCGTCCGGGATCGGCACCGGCCGGCGAGGGGCGGGCGGCGCGGTCGCCTCCCTCGCGGCGACGCGTACTGCAAGGTCGCTGACGACGCCGGCCACGTCACCGAGCACGGCCAGGTCTGCTGCGCTGTACGTCGCCTCTTCCGGGTCCGACGTGACGACGACGACGGACGTGCCGACGGTCACGAACGGTCCGGGCTCCCAGGTCCCCTGCCGAAAGGCGGGGCCGCCGACGACGAGCACGAGGTCGTGGGCCGCCAGGGCCTGTCGCAGGGCCGCGCGCGTGGGGGGCAGGTGGCCGCGGAAACGGGGTGAATCTTGGGGGAAGCCGGACTGCGAGCCGTGCGCCTCCTGCCAGACGGGGCAGCCCAGTCGCTCGGTGAGCGCCGTCAGGGCGCTCCACGCGTCCGCCGAGTCGGCACCGGGACCCACGACGACGACCGGACTAGCGGCCGCGTCGACGCGCGCGGTCAGCTCGATGGCCAACTGCTCGTCCACGCCGCTCGCGATGCGAAGGCGAGCCGGGGCTGGCAAGGCAATCGTCTCGTCGGCCGGCTCGGACCAGTCGCTCATCGGCACGACGACTACGGCCGGGCCTCGATGCACGGTCGCCTCGTGAACGGCCCTGGCGATGGCAGCCGGAACGTCGGCAGGCCGGGCGGGCTGACGAAGGGAGACGGGATAGCTGCCGGCCAGTCCTTCGAGGCGTCCGGCCAGGAACGGGTCGGAGGCCAGGTGTCGACGGTCCTGCTGGCCGACGAGGACGACGAGTGGAGCCTTGTTGGTGCGGGCGGTCGCGATGGCCCCGACCGCGTTGCCGAAGCCGGCCGTGGTGTGCAGCAGCACTAGCGCCGGAGACCGCGTGGCGAGGGCGTGGCCAGATGCCATCCCCACGACCGACCCCTCGTGCAGGCCGAGCACGAACTCGAAGTCGTCCGGCAGGTCTGTGAGCAGGGCGACCTCGGTCGAGCCGGGGTTGGCGAACAGTCGGGTCATCCCGAACTGGCGCAGCACCTCGAACGCTGCATCGCGCACGGTCGTCACGGCCTGCTCCTCTCCGCTGGGGGACCGGAGCAGGGAGTGCCCCGGACACCGCCATCGTCAGGGGGTGCCCGACCCGGTGGCAGACCTTGTCGCACCCAGCGGAAGAGCCGCCCCGCAGAGGGTCTTTCCTCTCACTGGGTGATGCGTCGCCTGACCGTCCGGAACCGAGCCCCCTAACGTCGCCGACGTCCCGCTCGAGCAGGAGGAACCATGTCAATGACCACGGGCACGCCGGCGCCGTCGACAGCCGGCGCCGCGTCGAACAACGAACCGGCTCCCTCCGATCGAGGCGCCGCCCTCGACGACATCCGGGTCCTCGACATCGCGACCCTCTTTGCCGGGCCGTCGGCGGCCACCGTCCTCGCCGACTTCGGCGCCGACGTCATCAAGGTCGAGCACCCCCGGAAGCCGGACCCGGCGCGCACGCACGGCCAGAGCAAGAACGGCATCGGCCTGTGGTGGAAGATCCTCGGGCGCAACAAGCGCGCGGTGACCCTGGACCTCTCGCGTCCCGAGGGGCAGGAGGTCTTCCTCGAGCTGGTCCGCACGGCGGACGTCGTCATCGAGAACTTCAGGCCCGGGACGCTCGAGCGGTGGGGCTTGGGATACGACCGGCTCCGGGCGGCGAACCCGGGCATCATCCTCACCCGGGTGACCGGGTTCGGGCAGACCGGGCCTCGCGCCACCGAGCCCGCGTTCGGCACCATCGCGGAGGCGATGAGCGGCTTCGCCCACTCCACCGGCCAGCCGGACGGCCCGCCCACCCTGCCGCCGCTGGCGCTCGCGGACAACATCAGCGGTCTCGCGGCCGCGGTGGCCACCCTGACGGCCCTCCACCGTCGCGAGCGAACGGGCGAGGGTCAGGTGATCGACCTGGCCATCATCGAGCCGATCCTCGCGATGCTCGGTGCGCAGGTGACCGTGTACGACCAGCTCGGCATCGTCACGCACCGGCGTGGCAACCGGTCGGAGAACAACGCGCCGCGCAACACGTACCGCACCGCGGACGGCGACTGGGTCGCGATCTCGACGAGCGCCCACTCGATCGCCGAACGGGTGATGACGCTCGTCGGACGGCCCGATCTGGTGTGCGAGCCTTGGTTCCACGACGGCTTCCAACGCGCCCAGCACGCCGACGTGCTCGAC
>JAEWFB010000471.1 GCA_023389095.1 Actinomycetes bacterium | reverse complement strand
TCTTCCTCATCAACGTGCCGATCGGCATCGTCGCCGTCGGGTACGCGCTGTGGGCGCTGCCCTCCGACCGGCCCCAGCCGTCCGAGTCCTTCGACCTCATCGGCATGCTGCTCATGTCGCCGGGCCTCGCGCTGTTCCTCTACGGCGTCAGCTCGATCCCCGGCGAGGGCAGCGTCACCTCGGCCAAGGTCTACGGGCCCGGGCTCGTGGGGCTGGCGATGATCGTGGCGTTCGTCCTCTACAGCTTCCGGCCGGCGCACCCGCTGCTCGACCTGCGCCTCTTCTCCAACCGGCGCCTCACGGTCGCGACGATCACGATGTTCCTCTTCGGCGCGGCCTTCTTCGGCGGCCTGCTCCTCGTGCCCCAGTACCTGCAGCAGGTCCGGGCCGAGAGCCCGCTCAGCTCCGCCTACCTCATGGTGCCGCAGGGGATCGGCGCGATGCTGACGATGCCGATCGCCGGCGCGCTCGCCGACCGCTTCCCGGTCGGGCGCATCGTGCCGTTCGGCCTCGCCGCGATCGTCGCCGGCATGTTCGCGCTGACCCAGGTCGGTCCTGACACGAGCTACTGGGGCTTCGTCATCCCGGTCCTGTTCGTCATGGGTCTCGGCATGGGCGGCACGATGATGCCGATCATGACCTCGGCGCTCAAGACGCTGACCCACCACCAGGTGGCGCGCGGCTCGACCCTGCTCAACATCACGCAGCAGATCGCGAGCTCGATCGGGGTGGCCGTCATCTCGGTCGTCTTCACCACCTACCTCAACGACTCGCCGAAGGCCGGCGCCGTGCTGGGCGCCCAGTTCGACCCGTCGGTCAAGGACCAGCTCGGTCCGCAGGGGATGGCCCAGGCCGTCGCCGAGCTGGCCGACGTCTACGGCCGCACGTTCCTCATCGCTGCGATCCTCTGCGCCGCGACCCTCGTCGCGGCGTGGTTCCTGCCCCGCCGGCACGAGGCCTCGCACCTGCTCGACGAGGAGGCGGAGGCGCCCGCGGCGCCCGTCGTCATCCACTGACGCTGCACGACGCTGCACGACGCTGCACGACGCGCCCCCGACCGACTGGTCGGGGGCGCTCGCGCGTCCGGGATCAGGAGGCGTCGGGGTGCGCGGCGAGCGCCGCGAGGTCACGCTCGGCGAAGAGCCGGTGGTGGTACTCCTCGTTGAGCACGACGAGGAGGCAGTCACGCACCGGGAACGACCGGCCGGGCGGTGGCCAGCCGGGCGCGTCGACCGGGGTCGTCATCCGGTCCAGCGCCCCCTCGTCGAGGCCGTCGACGACCTCGCGCACCGTGGACATCCGGGCGTGCCGCAGCTCGAGCGCCTCGTCGAGGGAGGGCCGCACCTGTCGGTCCCGGGGCACACCCGTCGTCGGGGGCATGTCGTCCCACGGCAGGTCGAGCGGGTGCCACGGCGAGGGGTCACCGAGCACCCCCCGGCCCACCCACGCGTCGGTGGCGAAGGCCAGGTGGCGCAGCGTCTCGACGAACGACCACTCGCCGTCGACCGACGCGTGCAGCTGCTCGGGCGGCAGGGTCCGGGCGCGCTCGACGGTGCCGGCCCAGAGCCGTTCGACGGTGTCCCAGGCCTCACGGAAGCCGTCCGGGTCGGTGGGCCGCATCCTCGGCCGGTCCGGGTCGCGACGGTCGAGCTCGGCCTCGACGAGCGGCACGACGTCGACGCCGTTGATCGTCACGTCGAGCAGCTCGCCGGTGATCTCGACGTCCTGCAGCTCGACGCCGCGCATGACGACCCGGCGCAGCTCGGTGGAGCGGAAGGTGGCGTCGGTGAGGTGGACCTGCTCGAAGCGAGACCCCTTCAGGTCGACCGTGTGGAACGTGCTGTCGCGCAGGTCGGTTCGTTCGAATCGTGCCCCGTGCAGGTCCTCGTCGATGTGCCGGGGACCGGGGCTCGTGGCCGGGTGGATGTCCTCGCTCATGCCGCGACGCTAGCCCCGGAAGCGGACGTTCGACGTCCGGAGCGTCAGTAGGCGACGGGGTCGCGCACGATGGGGCACGTCATGCAGTGCCCGCCGCCGCGGCCGCGCCCGAGCTCGGAGCCGACGATCGTGACGACCTCGATCCCGGCCCGGCGCAGCAGGGCGTTCGTCGTCGTGTTGCGGTCGTAGGTGAACACGACGCCGGGCTCGACGGCGACGGCGTTGTTGCCGCTGTCCCACTGCTGGCGCTCGGAGGCGTACACGTCGCCGCCGGTCTCGATGACGCGCAGCCGGTCCAGACCCAGGGCGCGGGCCACGACGTCGACGAACGGCGTGCCGCCCTCGTCGGTGACCTCGAGCCCGGGCGCGGCATCGGACGGGCGCAGGCTGAAGGTGTGGACGCGGTCCATGATCGCGGGGTACAGCGTCACGACGTCGCGGTCGGCGAAGGTGAAGACGGTGTCGAGGTGCATCGCGGCGCGCAGCTTGGGCAGCGCCGCCACGACGACGTGCTCGGCGGCCCCACGGGCGAAGAGTGCCGCCGCCACCTGGCTCACGGCCTGGCGTGACGTGCGCTCGCCCATGCCGAGCAGGACGGTGCCGTTGCCGACCGGCATGACGTCGCCGCCCTCGAGCGTCGCACGGCCCCAGTCCTGCTCGGGGTCGCCCCACCAGACCGTCGACCCGGACCAGCGCGGGTGGAACGTGTACACGGCCTTGTAGAGGAGCGTCTCCTC
>JAEWFB010000408.1 GCA_023389095.1 Actinomycetes bacterium | reverse complement strand
GCCTCTTCGCCCGCGGCGTCTCCCTGCCGTGCGCCACCGAGCTCAGCGACGCCGACCAGGAGCGGGTCATCGAGGCGGTCCGTTCCTTCTTCTGACGCGTCTGACGCGTCTGACGCGTCTGACGCTTCTGGCGCCCACCTTTCCGGCCGGGCCGGCCCACGGGCCGGTCCGGGGTCCCGCTGGGGGCGGGTTGTTGGCAGGATGGCCCGGTGGAGATCGCGACCGGGTTGCTGGCGATCGCCGCGACCGTCCTCGGCGGCGCGTGGCTGGCGGACCGGCTGCGCCTGCCCGCCCCCCTCGTCCTCATCCTCGTCGGCATCGTCGGCTCGTTCCTGCCGTTCGTGCCCGAGGTGGCGCTGAGTCCGCAGGTCGTCCTGCTCGGGATCCTGCCGCCGTTGCTCTACGCCGCCGCGATCCAGACCTCCCTCGTCGACGTGCGCACGTACAAGGGGACGATCCTGTCGCTGTCGGTGGGGCTCGTGCTCTTCACCGCGCTCGTCGTGGCCCTCTTCCTCGGTCACGTGCTCGGGCTCGAGTTCGCGGTGGCCTTCGCGATCGGTGCGGTCGTCGCTCCGCCCGACGCCGTCGCCGCCACCGCGGTGGGGCGCCAGATCGGGCTGCCGCGCCGTCTCGTCACCATTCTCGAGGGCGAGTCCCTCGTCAACGACGCCACCGCCCTCGTCGCCCTGAGCACCGCCCTCGCCGCTGCCGGCCTGGCCACCGGAGGCCACGTCGTCACCGTGACGTTCGGCGGTGTCGTCGGGCAGTTCCTCTGGGCGTCCGTCGGGGGTGCCGCGATCGGGTTCGTCGTGTCGCTCGTCGTCGTGTGGCTGCGCAAGTGGTTCTCGACCGAGCCGGCCTTCGACACGGTCCTGTCGTTCATGGTGCCGTTCGCCGCGTACGTGCCGGCCGAGGAGCTGCACGCGTCGGGCGTCATCGCCGTCGTCACCGCCGGGCTCGTCCTCGGCCACCGGTCGCCCCGGTCGCAGACCGGCGCCTCGCGACTGGCCGAGCGGATCAACTGGAGCTCGATCCAGTTCCTCCTCGAGAACACCGTGTTCCTCCTCATCGGCCTGCAGGTGTTCTACGTCGTCGAGAAGGCGCGCGACTCCACGCTGTCGTGGGGCACCATCGCGTGGGCGGCGTTCGGGACGCTCCTGGTCGTCCTGCTCGCGCGACCGGTGTGGATCTTCCCGTTCCGGTGGTTCAAGGCCACCGTGCTGCGGCTCGAGGCGCCGTCGCCGTGGTCGCACACGGCCGTGCTGTCGTGGGCCGGCATGCGCGGCGTCGTGACGCTCGCCGCAGCCCTGCTGCTGCCCTCGCAGACGCGGCACCGCGAGGTCCTCGTGCTCACCGCGGTCGTCGTCACGGTGGGGACGCTGCTCATCCAGGGCACGACCCTCCCCGGCCTCGCGCGCCGGCTCGGGGTGCGCGGCCCGGACCCGCGCGAGGACGCGCTGCAGGCGGCGACGGTGCTCCAGGCCGCGACCCGGGCGGGGCTCGACGCGCTCGATTCGATGCCCGACGTCGACGAGGCGACCCGCGTGACGCTGCGTGAGCGCGCCGACGACCGGCTCAACCAGATGTGGGAGCGCCTCGGCCCGCGTGGCGTCGACGTCGTCGAGACGCCGAGCGAGCGGTACGTGCGCGCCCGGATGGCGATGCTGCAGGCCGAGCGCGACGAGGTGCTGCGCCTGCGTGACGAGGGGCGGGCCGACCAGGCGGTGCTCCGGGTCGTGCTCGGCGCGCTCGACCTCGAGGAGACGATGCTCGACCGCATCGACGACCAGCAGGAACGACTGGCAGAGAGCGAGATGTTGCCCGTGGAGACCATCGAGGCCCCGTGCGAGCACCTGGAGGACACCGACTCGTGCGCCGAGCCGCGGACGCCCGAGGGCTGCGAGGAGTGCCTGCGCAACGGCACGACGTGGGTGCACCTGCGCCTGTGCCTCCAGTGCGGCCACGTCGGCTGCTGCGACTCCTCGGAGTTCAAGCACGCGACGGCGCACTTCCACGAGACGCGGCACCCGGTGATGCGCTCGATCGAGCCGGGGGAGACGTGGCGCTGGTGCTTCGTGGACGAGGTCGTCGGCTGAGACACGGCTGGGGCTGAGGACCCGTCCACGGTCGGCCACTAGGGTGACGGCCATGTCCGCAGCCTCCCTCGACGGCCCGCCCGTCGCCGGTGACCGTGTCGCACGTCGGCGAGCCTCGATGCCGAGCACGCTGCGGCTCGTCGGCTGGGGGGCCGACGTCGTCGCCGTCCTCGCCTGCGTCTTCTACGCGACGCGTCTCTCGCAGGGCATGGACATCAACTTCGACCAGGTGAGCTACCACTACTACTACTCGTGGCTGCTCTTCCACGGCGGCATCGACCAGGTCGATCCGGAACCGTTCACGAACCGCTACGTCAGCCCCCTGGCGCAGCTGCCCTGGTACGCGCTGGACTCGGTGCTCTCACCGCGGGCCTCCGCGGCCGCGATCGCTGCGCTGGCGGGGTTGAACCTCCCGCTGGTGCGGCGCATCGCCATGCGCATCCTGCCGGGCCGCGTGGGGGAGGCGGGGCGCCTGGCGCTCGGCGTCACGGCGATGCTCCTCGCCGGTGTCGGAGCGGTGTTCCGCCTGTCCCTGGGCACCAGCCTCAGCGACGTCATCGTGGCCGTGCCGATCCTCGCGGCACTCCTCTGCGTGCTCCTGGCCACCGAGGAGTCGGCGACGCGTCGCCGCCGCGCGTGGCTCGTGCTGCTGGCGGGGCTGCTGGCCGGTGCCGCGGTCGGGGCCAAGCTGACGATGGGGCCGTTCGTCGTGGCCCTCGCCCTGGGGGTCGTGTGTGTCGCGGTGCTGCGCCGCAGCGTCATGCCGGTGGTCTGGCTGGCGGTCGGCGGTCTCGTCGGCGTCGTCGCCGCCGGCGGTTGGTGGTTCCTCGACGTGTGGCGGGCCACGGGCAGCCCGATGTTCCCCTACTACAACGCCGTGTTCCGGTCGCCGTGGTGGGCTCCCGAGAACTTCCGCGACACCCGGTTCGGGCCCACGTCGCTCGCCGACGCCGCCCAGTTCCCCGAGTACATGCTCCAGGGCACCAGGCGACTGCTCGACTACGAGATCCGCGACGCGCGCTGGGTCGTGCTCGAGGTGCTCGCCGTCGTCGCCCTCGTCGTGGGCGCGGTCGTCTGCGTCCGGGCGCGCCGTCGGCCGGCCTTCCCGTCCCTGCCCAGCCTCGTCGTGTGGGTGTTCTTCCTCGTCGGGGGACTGCTCTGGCTCGTCCAGTTCGGGATCGCCCGGTACGCCGCGCCGCTGGAGCTCGTCTCCGGTGCGGTGTTCGTCGTCCTCGTGCTCGCCATCACGAGACGGGTCGTCCCTGCCGTCGCCGTGTCCGTGGTCCTGGCCCTCGCCATGGCGCCGTGGGTCAAGGGATCCGTGGAGCACGTGCCGTTCGCGGCCGACCGCTACGGCATCCAGGGCCGAGCCCTCGCGGCCATCCCACCCGGCTCGGAGGTGCTCGTCAACGCCTGGAGCGCGCCCAGCGGGTTCCTGCTCCCGGAGGTTCCCGCCACGGCCAGGAAGCACATCATCCACCCCTGGTTCTTCGGCACCCCGTTGCTGGAGCGCCTCAAGCGCGACGAGATCAGCAAGGCGCCGAAGATCTACGTCATCGTCTCGGGTCGCTGGCGCTCGTCGACCCAGGTCATCACGGCGTTCGAGAAGGCCGTGGGGGTGCGTCTCGAGGGCGACACCTGTGTGCCCATCCTCAGCCACGTCACCCCGCGCGCGCTGTGCTCCGGCACCTGGGTGGGCGGTTCCTGAACCCCGCGGGCGGGGTCAGGCGTCGGTCGAGACCTCGGCGCGCTCCTCGGTGCGGACGAAGACGTACCGGCGGTAGGTGACGAACCGGAACGCCGTCGCGAGGGCCCAGCCGAGCAGGCGGGCGACGTTGTCGCTCAGCACCGAGTCGAAGCCCAGGACGTGCCGGGACAGGAAGACCGTGCTGGCCGTGATGACGATGCCGATGACGTTGACGACGACGAAGAGGGCCAGCTCGTGCGCGATGTTCGCGCGTCGCTGGTGCCGGTAGGTCCAGTAGCGGTTGCCGGCCCAGCTGAGGACCGTCGCGGCGCCGGTGGCGACCACCGAGGCGGCCACCGGCGAGCCGTGCATCGGGCCGCCACCCGATCCGGGGAGGCCGAAGACCAGCAGGTTGTAGCCGCCCTGGTCGACGACGAAGGCCAGGGCGCCGACGACGCCGAACTTCGCCAGCTCGCGGTACACGTCTCGAAGGCCGTCGCGCATCACTCGGGCGACGGACTGGAGGGCTGGCATGGGCTCGATGGTATCCGGGCCTAGACTCTGCGACCGAACCACCAGTCAGCCAAGGAGTCATCCCGTGGAACCGTCGATCGCCTGCGTCGTGCCCTGCCACAACGAGGAGGCCGCGATCGGGCAGGTCATCCGCGACCTGCGCGAGGCCCTGCCGACCGCGACCATCTACGTGTACGACAACGCGTCCACGGACCGCACCGTCGAGGTCGCCACGCGTGAGGGTGCCGTCGTGCGCCACGAGCCGCGCAAGGGCAAGGGCAACGTCATCCGTCGGGCGTTCGCCGATGTCGACGCCGATGCCCTCGTCCTCATCGACGGTGACGACACGTATGACGCCAGCCGTGCCGGTGACCTCGTGGACGCCCTGTTCGAGGGTCCCTACGACCAGGTGCTCGGGGCCCGTCGCCAGACGGTCGACGCGGCGTACCGACCCGGCCACGCCGTCGGCAACCGGGTGCTCACCGGCGCCGTCCGCTACCTCTTCGGCAACCACGTGACCGACATGCTCAGCGGCTACCGGGTGTTCTCCCGGCGCTTCGTCAAGTCCTTCCCGGCGCTGTCGAAGGAGTTCGAGACGGAGACCGAGATGACGGTCCACGCCCTCAACCTCCGGCTGCCGACGCTGGAGATGGAGGTGGACTTCAAGGACCGTCCGGCCGGCAGCGAGAGCAAGCTGCGGACCTACCGCGACGGGTGGCGGATCCTGCGGGTCATCGTCAACCTCGCCCGGCGCGAGCGTCCCGCCCTCGTCCACACGGTCGCGGCGGGCCTGCTCGCCCTCATCGCGCTCGTCCTCGGTGTACCGGTGATCAACGACTACCTCGCCACGAAGACCGTGCCGCGCTTCCCGACCGCGATCCTCGCCGCTGCGATCATGACGATCGCCGCCCTGGTCGCGCTCGTGGGCTACCTGCTCGAGTCGGTGCAGCACATGCGCCAGGAGCAGTCGCGTCTCGCGTACCTGTCGCTGGCGGCCCCGGCCCGGCGCGCCACGACGGGCGGCGGTCAGCCACCCCTCGTCGCGGCCCACGAGCCGACGGTCCCCGAGGTGCAGACCTCCCTGCACCATCAGTGACGCCCACCGCGGCTGCGCGGCGAGGCAGCTCAGGCCAGGCGCTGGGTGACCGTGTGCGTTGCCGTCGCGGGGTCGTGCTCGACGGTCGTCGCGGCGCCCTGCACGAGCGCGAGCATGGGCTGGACGTGCCCGCACTCGACGTCGCCCACGACGGGCACGCCGAGCATGCCGAGGGCGTCACGGACGGCGTCGTGCTGGGTGAACCCGTTCGGCTCCGGCGCGTGGGTGCGTGACACGAGGACCCCGGTGGCGGCGTCGAAGAAGCCGCGCAGGCGCATCGCGTGCAGGGCGCGGCAGATGTCGTACGAAGGCCACTCGGCGATGTCGAGCAGGACGACGAGCCCCTCCGGGGCGTGCTGTGCGGCAAAGGCCGCGGTGTCCGCGTAGGGGCCGCCGGCCAGGAAGCTCAGCGTCTCGACGCAGCCCCCGACGAGGCGCCCGGAGAAGCGCGCCGCCTCGCCGTCGTGACCGGGGTCGAGGCGGGTCCAGGCGCCGCGGCCGTCGAGGGTCATCTGCGAGACCGTCGGGTCGCCGGCGTAGTCGTCCCACCCGCTCGAGCGGAACCGGCCGGGGGAGCGCTGCGCCAGCTCGTCACCCGTGGAGGCCGACGCGACGTCGACCCAGTGCAGGATGCCCTCGGGCAGGACGTACGGGGTGTCCATGAGGTTCTGCCCGTGGATCGTCGCGAGGCTGGTGGCCAGGGTCAGCGGGGTCAGCCAGGTCGAGGTGTCGGAGAAGCCGACGCACCACGTCGGGTCGGCCGCCCTGATCGCGTCGAGGTCGAGCAGGTCGAGCAGGTCGATGCCGGTCTCGCCGCCCCACGGCGGGACGACGGCCCTGATCGTCGGGTCGAGCAGCATCGACATGAGCTCGGCAGCGCGCGCCTCACGTGGTCCGCTGACGTGGCTCGGCGCGTGGTTGAGATCGCCGACGGCGACGTCGAAACCGCGCTCCCGGAGGCACCGGACCGCGTGGCTGAACCGACCCCGGAGGGCGTCGGACACGCCGGAGCTAGGCGACGTGACGCCGATCCGGTCGCCGGGGCGCAGGGGAGCGGGGTAGCGGATCGGCATGGCCGACATGGTGCCAGCCGTGCCGACCCGCCGGCGCCCCGTTTTCGGCGGTCCGGGCGGTCAGGCCTTCGCGGCGGCGAAGCCCTGCTCCAGGTCGGCGACGATGTCGTCGATGTGCTCGATGCCGACCGACAGCCGGACGAGCCCCGGCGTGACCCCGGCGGCGATGCGGTCGGCCTCCGGGCCCTGGGAGTGCGTCGTCGACGCCGGGTGGATGACGAGCGATCGCACGTCGCCGATGTTGGCGACGTGGCTGTGCAGACTCAGCGCCTCGACGAACTTCTTGCCGGCCTCGAGGCCGCCGATGATCTCGAACGAGAGCACGGCGCCGGCGCCGCGCGGCGCGTACTTCCGAGCGGTCGCGTACGACGGGCTCTCGGGAAGCGACGCCCACACGACCCGCTCCACCTGCTCGTGACCCTGCAGGTACGCGGCCACCTTGGCGGCGTTCTCGAGGTGTCGTTCGATCCGCAGCGACAACGTCTCGAGTCCCTGCGCGATGAGGAATGCGTTGAACGGTGCGGCGGACGGACCGAGATCGCGCAGCAGCTGGACCCGCGCCTTGAGGATGTAGGCGAGGTTGGCGCCCAGGGGGCTGCCGACGCCGAGGTCGCGCGCGAAGACGAGGCCGTGGTAGCTCTCCTCCGGGGTGTTGTAGTTCGGGAACCGCACGGGGTCCGAGGCGTAGTCGAACCGGCCCGCGTCGACGATGACCCCGGCGATCGAGGTGCCGTGCCCACCGAGGTACTTCGTGGCCGAGTGCACGACGACGTCGGCGCCCCACTCGATGGGGCGGATGACGTACGGCGTCGCGATGGTGTTGTCGACGACCAGCGGCACACCGTTCTCGTGGGCCAGTGCCGCGACCGCCTCGATGTCGAGCACCTCGGCCTTGGGGTTGGCGATCGTCTCGCCGAAGAACGCCTTGGTGTTCGGGCGCACGGCGGCGCGCCAGGACTCGAGGGAGGTGGGGTCCTCGACGAAGCTCACCTCGATCCCCAGCTTGGGGAAGGTGAACTTCAGCAGGTTGACGGTGCCGCCGTAGAGGCTGGGGGAGGCGACGATGTGGTCGCCGGCCTCGGCG
>JAEWFB010000381.1 GCA_023389095.1 Actinomycetes bacterium | reverse complement strand
GCACCACCGCGGGGGTCCCCGCGACCTGCGTCTCGGCCACCAGCCGACCGACGAAGCGGCTGCCGATGAAGGACTCGTTGACGAAGTCGGTGTCGAGGGGCAGCTCCCCGCGCGCCCACAGCTCGGCCATGCGGGCCGACGTGCCGGTGCCGCAGGGGGACCGGTCGAACCAGCCGGGGTGGATGGCCATGGCGTGCCGGGAGATCGTGGCGTCCGACCCGGGAGCGATGAACTCGACGTGGTGGCAGTGGTCCACGCCGTCGATGGTGGGGTGGTGCGGTGGGTCGGTCGAGTTGATCGCGTCCATGATGGCCAGGCCGGCGGCGAGGATGTCGTCCTGGCGGCTGCGGTCGAAGGGGAGGCCGACCGCGTCGAGGTCGACCATGGCGTAGAAGTTGCCGCCGAAGGCCAGGCTGTACGGCACGGCACCGAGGCCCGGCACCTCGACGGATGCGTCCAGCCGCACGACGAAGCTCGGCACGTTCTCGAGCGTCACCGACACGGCGTGGCCGTGCTCGACGGCCACGGAGGCGACGACGAGACCTGCCGGCGTGTCCAGCCGGATCGTCGTGACCGGCTCGACGACCTCGACGAGGCCGGTCTCGACGAGAACCGTTGCGACGCCGATGGTTCCGTGCCCGCACATGGGCAGGCACCCCGACACCTCGATGTAGACGACGCCCCAGTCGCAGTCGTCGCGCGTGGGCGGCTGGAGGATCGCGCCGCTCATCGCGGCGTGACCCCGGGGCTCGTTGACGAGCAGCTCGCGGATGCCGTCGAGGTGCTCGATGAAGTGCAGGCGCTTGTCGTTCATCGTCGCCCCCGGGATCGTCCCGACGCCGTCGAGGACGACGCGCGTGGGCATCCCCTCGGTGTGGGAGTCCACGGCGGTGTACCACCGGCTCCCGGGGCGCGGCTCGATGCGCCCCCCGGGAGTGGAGGTCGACGGCGTGCTCATCGGCTCGCGAGGTAGGAGAGGGCCTTCTCGGTGTCCTTGCGGACCTGGGCCTCGTGCTCCGGGCTCAGCGGGCCGCGCGGCGGACGGGTGCGGCCGCCGTAGCTGTGCCCGGCGATGTCGATGGACAGCTTGATCGCCTGGACGAACTCGGTGCGCGAGTCCCAGCGGAACACGGCCACGAGGTGCGAGTACAGCTCGCGGGCCTCGTCGATGCGGCCGTCCTTGACGAGGGTGTAGATCTCGACGGCCTCCTTCGGGAAGGCGTTGGGGTAGCCGGCGAACCAGCCGACGGCCCCGGCGACGAGCGACTCGAAGAGCAGGTCGTCCGCCCCGGCGATGACGTCGATGTCGGCGACCTCCTGGATCTCGAGGACGCGGCGGATGTCGGCCGAGAACTCCTTGATCGCGACGACGTTGTCGAGCTGGGCGATCTCGGCGACGAGGTCGGGGGTCAGGTCGACCTTCGTGTCGAACGGGTTGTTGTAGGCCATGATCGGCAGGCCGACCTCGTCGACGCGTCGGTAGTGCTCGATGACCTCGGCGCGGTTGGCGCGGTAGATCGTCGGCGGCAGCAGCAGCACGCCGTCGGCGCCGTCCTCGGCGGCCTGACGTGCCCAGTGCTGCGCCTGGTGCCAGCCGACGCCGTGGACGCCGGCGACGACGATGCCCCTGCCGGCGACGGTCTCGACGGCCACCTGGACCACCCGGCGCCGCTCGTCGTCGGTCAGCGAGGAGTACTCGCCGAGCGAGCCGTTGGGGCCGATGCCGCGGCAGCCGTTCTCGATGAGGAAGTTGCAGTGCTCGGCGTAGCGGTCGTAGTCGACGGCGAGGCCGGCGGGGGCGGACGCGTCCTCCTTGAAGGGAAGGGTCGTCGCGACGACGACGCCGCCGAGGTCGAAGGTCGTGCTCACGGGAGGTCCTTTCGGTGGTGCTTCTGCGAAGCGGTGGTGACGGCGGCGGCGCCGCCGTCGGGGGCAGGGGTGGAGTCGGTGGGGTGGTTCGCGTCGGTCACGTGGGTGCGGGCGAGGTCGCCGAGGCGGACGGGAGTCACGACCGGGCGTGCCTCGAGCGCGCCCGGGGCGTCCAGCAGCGCCGACACGGCCGGCGCGCACATGCGGCCCTGGCAGATGCCCAGCCCGGCGCGGGAGGTTAGCTTGACCGAGACGGGGTCGCTCGAGCAGGTCACCGTGGCGGCCTGCCGCAGGCGCCCGACCGGCACCTCCTCGCAGCGGCACACGACGGTGTCGTCGTCGAGCCAGCTGACCCACCCGGGGCGGATGCCGTGGGCGGCCGCCATCCGGCGGGCCACCTCGTGCGTGGCGCTGCGTCGCGACAGAGCCTGCCGGACCCGCGGGTCGTCGAGACCCCCGCCGGCGGCGTCGTGCCCGGCGACCCAGCCCTCGGCCAGTGCGGCGTCGACCCCGGCGATGCCGGTGATCTCGCCGGCGGCCCAGACTCCCGGGCTCGTGGTGCGCTGGGCGGCATCGACCGCGACGAAGCGGTCGGTGGTGACGCCGGTGCCCAGCGCGATGGCGACCTCGAGGCGCGGCGAGAACCCGTGGCTGACGCACACCGCGTCGGCCTCGACGACGCGCTCGGTCCCGCGGACGGGCGCCCACGTCTCGTCGAGGCGCGCGATCGTGACGGCCTCGACGCGCCCCGAGCCGTGGGCCGCGACGACGCCCTCCCCGGTGCGGTAGGGGATGCGGTGGCGCACGTGCCCGGCGACGTAGCCGGCGAGCTCCGCCAGCTTGCCGGGGCTGCCGGCCAGCCGCCAGGGACTCGGCAGCCACCCGCGGGCGAGTGTGGTCGCACGGCTCGCCTCGTGCACCCCGAGGACCCGGGCGCCGACACCCGCCAGTGTCGCGGCGACGGGCAGCAGGAACGGGCCGGCTCCGGCCACGACCACCCGCCGTCCCACCGCGACACGGTCGCCCTTGGCGAGGGCCTGGGCCGCACCCGCGGTCGTCACGCCGGGCAGCTGCCAGCCCGGGAAGGGCAGGGTCCGGTCGTGGGCGCCGGTCGCGAGGACCACGGCGTCGGGCCGCAACGAACGGGCGTCGCGCCCGGCGTCGTCGGGAGCTCCGACGAGGACGTGCAGCCGTGGGCCGTCGTCGTGCTGCTCGGCCGCCCACACCTGGGCGCTCGTGACCAGCTCGATGCGCGCGTCCCGGCGGACCGCGTCGTCGAGGACGCGGTAGGTGGGCCACCCGTGCTGCAGGGCGAGATCGGCGGCGTCGAGGCCGTCGGACGGGCCGGCGGGGTGCCGCCAGTACTGGCCGCCGGTCAGGTCGGACGCGTCGAGCACGGTGACCCGCGCACCGGCCTCCGCGGCGGCGCGCGCGGCCGAAAGGCCGGCCGGA
>JAEWFB010000352.1 GCA_023389095.1 Actinomycetes bacterium | reverse complement strand
AGCCGGCGCCGGCCCGGGAGCGGGGCCGCGCCGTGCTCGTCGGAGCCGGACCGGGCGGCGTCGAGCTGCTCACCCTGGCGGCGCTGCGGGCGCTCGCCGATGCGGACGTCGTGCTCGCCGACCGGCTGGCCGAGGTCGGTGACCTCGCGGCGCTCGCGCCCGGTGCCGAGGTCGTCGACGTCGGCAAGCGTCCCGGCCACCACGCCGTCCCCCAGGCCGAGATCGAGCGCCTTCTCGTCGAGCGGGCGCAGGCCGGGCTCACCGTCGTGCGGCTCAAGGGCGGCGACCCCTACGTGTTCGGCCGCGGCGGCGAGGAGGTCGCAGCGTGCGTCGCCGCCGGGGTGCCGGTCTCGGTGGTCCCCGGGGTCACCTCGGCCATCGGGGTGCCGGGGGCCGCCGGCATCCCGGTCACCCATCGCGGGGTGAGCCACGTCGTCACCGTCCTGTCCGGCCACGTGCCGCTCGACGACGCCCGGGCGCGCGGGCTCGTCGCCGTCGGCGGCTCGCTCGTCGTGCTCATGGGTGTGCACAACCTCGCGCCGATCACCGGCGCGCTGGCCCGGGCCGGACTCGACCCCAGCACGCCGGCCGCCGTCGTCGAGCGGGGCCTCACGCCGAGCCAGCGCAGCGTCGTCGGCACGCTCGCGACGCTGCCCGAGCTGGCGGTACGCGCCGGGATCTCTTCTCCGGCAGTGGTCGTCATCGGCGCGGTCGTGGCGCAGGCGGACGTGTGGGCCCGGCGCGTCGAGGGCGTGGGCGACGCCGGCGCCGTGCGCCCGCTCGCGGCGGTGCCCGCATGACCGAGTCCCGACGCCTCCACCCGGCGACGTCCTGGTCGGCGCAGCTCGCCGGTCCGGACCCCGACGCCGCACGGCCCGAGGCCACCGGGCCGGTGCTGGAGGGGTTCCGGATCGCCGTGACGTCCGACCGCCGGTCCGAGGACCTCGTCGACGCCTTCCGGAGGCGCGGCGCCGACGTGCTGCACGCTCCGGCCGTGCGCATCGCGCCCATCGACGAGGACGACGTCCTCGTCGCCGACACGCGCGCCGTCATCGACGCCCGGCCCGACGTCGTCATCGTCACGACGGCCTACGGCTTCCGGCGCTGGATCGAGGGAGCGGACGCCGCCGGGCTGGGGGAGGAGCTCGCCGCCGTGCTCGATGCCGCGCGGATCATCGTGCGCGGCCCCAAGGCGCGTGGGGCGGTCCGGGCTGCCGGGCACGACGACCAGGGGATCGCCGAGGACGAGCGCACTGCGTCGACCGTGACCCTCGCGCTCGAGGCCGGCGTCGAGGGCCGACGCGTCGCGGTGCAGCTGCACGGGCACGAGGACGTCGAGCAGCTCGAGCGGCTGCGTGCCGCCGGGGCCGCCGTCCTCACCGTCGCGCCGTACCGGTGGGTGCGACCCACCGACGAGAGCCGCCTCGGCCGCCTCATCCAGGCCGTGGCGGCGCGGGAGGTCGACGTCGTGACCTTCACCTCGGCGCCGGCCGTCGACGGGCTCGTCTCTGCCGCAGCACAGCTCGGCATGGATGGGGTGCTCGTCGACGCGATGCGCACGGACGTCACCGCGGCGGCCGTGGGGCCCGTGACGGCTGCGCCCCTGCACGACCTCGGCATCACGCCGATCGTCCCGGAGCGCTTCCGGATGGGTGCGCTGATCCGTACCGTCGTCGAGCACCTGACCGAGAACGGCGTCGAGCAGGTGCAGACGGCCCTCGGCCCGCTCGTCGTGCACGGCCGCACGGTGTCGTTCAACGGCGAGACGGTGACGCTGCCGCGCGGCCCGCGCGCCATGCTCGGCGCCCTCATGGCCGACCCCGGCGCGGTGTGCACCCGCGAACGGCTGCTCGACGAGCTGCCCGACGCCGAGAACGAGCACGCGCTCGACATGGCCGTCAGCCGGTTGCGGGCCGCCCTGCCGGACCGCAACCTCGTGCAGACCGTCGTCCGCCGCGGCTACCGCCTCAACGTCTGACGCATCGCCGACCCGACGCGACTGGTCCAGCTGCTCACTCGACGGTCGAGTGGGCAGCTGGACCAGGGGTCCGGTGTCGGCACGGTGGGTGGGACGGTCAGGCGGACGCGTCGACGGGCGCGGTGCGAGCCACGATGTCGCCGGCGTGGTCGGCGATCCAGTCCATGAGGGGCACGAGCCGGGCGGCGAGGTCGATGCCCTCGGCGGTGAGCGAGTACTCGACGTGCGGCGGCACGACCGGGCGCGCATCGCGGTGGACGAGGCCGTCGGCCTCGAGCATCCGCAGGGTCTGGGCGAGCATCTTCTCGCTGACGCCCTCGGCGCGGCGGCGCAGCTCGCTCCAGCGCAGCGGCTCGCCCTCGGCCAGGGCTAGGAGCACGAGCGTGCCCCACTTGCTCGTCACGTGGTCGAGGACGACGCGGGAGGGGCAGTCCGAGGCGAACACGCCGTCAGGGAAGTGGTGGCGGAGCGTCTGACTCACTCTCATGTCAGTACCTTACTTCAAAGTGGGTACTAACTTTCGGGAAGTATGGTCGAGGAGGGCTCGTTGACCGGGGAGTCCGGCGCCCCGCGGCGCCGGCCAGACCCGCGAAAGGACCTCCCATGACCATCCTCGTCACCGCCGCGAGCGGACACCTCGGCCGCCTCGTCGTCGACGCGCTCCTGCGCCGCGGCCTCGCCCCGTCCGAGATCGTCGCGACCGCCCGCACGCCCGAGGTCGTCTCCGACCTCGCCGAGCTCGGGGTCGAGGTGCGCCGTGCCGACTACGACGAGCCCGTCTCGCTCGATGCCGCCTTCGTCGGTGTCGACCGGCTCCTCTTCGTCTCGGGCAGCGAGGTCGGGGCGCGGATCCCGCAGCACCGCAACGTCGTCGACGCTGCCGTCCGGGCCCGTGTCGGGCTCGTGGCCTACACGAGCATCACTCGAGCGGACACCTCCGATCTGGCTCTCGCCGCGGAGCACCGCGCGACCGAGGAGATGCTCGAGGCGTCGGGCCTGCCGCACGTGTTCCTCCGCAACTCCTGGTACCTCGAGAACTACACCGCCCAGCTGCCGACCTACCTCGAGCACGGCGCCGTCCTCGGTGCCGCCGGGGAGGGCCGGGTCAGCGCCGCCACCCGCGGCGACTACGCCGAGGCCGCCGCGACGGTGCTGGCCGAGGACGGGCACGCGGGTCGCGCCTACGAGCTCGGCGGCTCGGCGTTCACCCTGGGCGAGCTCGCCGCGACGGTGGCCCGGGTCAGTGGCTCCGACGTCGTCTACCGCGACCTGCCGGTCGAGGACTACGCGGCCGCTCTCGTCGGCGCCGGGCTGCCCGACGGGTACGCGCACGCGCTCGCCGACAGCGACCGCGGCATCGCGGCCGGGGCGCTCTTCACCGACACCGGTGACCTCGAGCGGCTCATCGGCCGCCCGACCACGTCCCTCGAGGACGCCGTCCGCGCGTCCCTCCCGGCCGGCGTCCGCTGACCCACACCACCACGCGGGGCAGGCGCACCGCGCCGTCCGCCCCCACCCCGTCCCTTCCCGTCGAGTGAGCACTCCGTCACCCGAGCCTCAGGCGTCACGTGGCGGGTGTGGCGCCTGGGGCTGGGCGCTCACTCGATGAAGGGTGGGCCCGTTGCCTTCCCCATCGAGTGAGCACTCCGTCACCCGAGCCCCAGGCGTCACGTGGCGGGTGTGACGCCTGGGGCTGGGGGCTCACTCGATGAAGGGGTGGGGGATGGGGACGCCGAGGAGGACGATGCCGTGGGCGACGCGGACGGCGTAGGTCGCCAGCCGCGTCGCCGGGTCGTCGAGGGCCGCGCCGGTGCGCAGCGAGAACACCTGCTTGAGCAGCGGCGAGGCCACCGTCGGCTCGCCCGCGCGGTCGCCGGTCAGGCCTCGGGACATGACGGCCGCCCCCGCGTACGGGTCGAGGTTGCCGAGCGCGTAGACCATGCCCGTCGCGAGGAGGAACAGTGCCGCCTGCTCGCCGCCCGGCAGCAGGACGGCGACGCCGCGCCCGGGGACGAGCGCGTCCACCCGGCAGGCCCGCACCCACACCCGCACGCCGGGCCGGGGCAGGACGCCGGGGCGGACGACCAGACGCCGCGAGGGTGACGCGTCGGTGCTCACGGCGTCGGGCAGCTCGATCGTCTGGGATGTCTGGAGGACTGTGGTGGCGAAGGCGCTCATCGTTGGTTCCTCTCCGGGAGAGCGAAGGTCAATGGGGGAGTGTCAGTCGCGTCGCACGGCCGGCAGGCCGAGCGGGACCGGGACTCTGCGGGCGCCGCTGTCGTCGAATGCGATCGTCGCGTCGACCTCCTCGGGTGCGTTGACGAAGGAGACGAACCGCGACAGCTTGTCAGGGTCCTCGAGCACGGCGGCCCACTCGTCGCGGTAGCCCTCGACGTGCCGGGCCATCGACTCCTCGAGGTCGGCCGCGATGCCGAGCGAGTCGTCGCAGACGACGGCGCGCAGGTGGTCGAGGCCACCCTCGAGGGCCTCGAGCCACGGCGCCGTCCGCTGCAGCCGGTCGGCGGTGCGGACGTAGAACATGAGGAACCGGTCGATGTACCGCACGAGCGTCTCGGTGTCGAGGTCGCTCGCGAGCAGCTGGGCGTGCTTCGGGGTCTGGCCGCCGTTGCCGCAGACGTAGAGGTTCCAGCCCTTGTCCGTGGCGATGACCCCGACGTCCTTGCCCCGCGCCTCCGCGCACTCGCGCGCGCAGCCCGAGACGCCGAGCTTGAGCTTGTGGGGCGAACGGAGCCCGCGGTAGCGCAGCTCGAGGTCGACGGCCATCCCGACGGAGTCCTGGACGCCGTACCGGCACCACGTCGAGCCGACGCACGACTTCACGGTGCGCAGCGACTTGCCGTAGGCATGCCCCGACTCCATTCCGGCGTCGACGAGCCGGCGCCAGATCAGCGGCAGCTGCTCGACGCGGGCCCCGAAGAGGTCGATGCGCTGGCCGCCGGTCATCTTGACGTAGAGGTCGAAGTCCCTGGCGATCGAACCGATCTCGATGAGCTGTTCGGCGGTGACCTCGCCGCCCGGCATGCGGGGCACGACCGAGTACGTGCCGTTCTTCTGGATGTTGGCGAGGAAGTGGTCGTTGCTGTCCTGCAGGGCCGCCTGCTCGCCGTCGAGCACGTGCTCGCTGCTCGTCGAGGCGAGGATCGAGGCGACCGTCGGCTTGCAGATCTCGCAGCCCGTGCCGCGCCCGTACCGGGCGACGAGCCCTGAGAAGGTGCGGATGCCCGTGGCAGAGACGATCTCGAACAGCTCGGCGCGGCTCTGGTCGAAGTGCTCGCACAGGGCCGTCGACAGCTCGACGCCGGAGTCGACGAGCAGCTTCTTGACGGTGGGCAGGCAGCCGCCGCAGGTGGTTCCGGCGGTCGTGCAGCCCTTGATCGTCGCGAGGTCGCACGCACCGTCGGCGATGGCGCCGCAGATCGATCCCTTCGTCACGTTGTTGCACGAGCAGATGACGGCGTCGTCGGGGAGCGCGTCCGCGCCGAGCTCGGCGCCGGCCGGCGAGATGAGCGCCGCCGGGTCGCCCGGCACCTCACGGCCGACGTAGGCCTTGAGGGTCGTGTAGGCCGTGGCGTCGCCGACGAGGATGCCGCCGAGCAGCGTCCGGGCGTCGTCGGAGACGACGACCTTGGCGTAGGTGCCCTTCGTCGCGTCGGTGTGGACGATCTCGAGGGCGCCGGGGGTGGAGCCCATGGCGTCGCCGAACGAGGCGACGTCGACGCCGAGCAGCTTGAGCTTCGTGGACAGGTCGGCGCCGGGGAACGTGGCCTCCCCACCGAGGAGGCGGTCGGCGACGACCTCGGCCATGGTGTAGCCCGGCGCGACGAGCCCGTAGCAGCGGCCCTCGACGGCGGCCACCTCGCCCACGGCCCAGACGTTCTCGTCGCTCGTGCGGCACGTGGCGTCGGTGACGACACCGCCGCGCTCGCCGATCTCGAGGCCGGCCGCGCGGCCCAGGGCGTCGGCGGGGCGGACGCCGGCCGAGAAGACGACGAGGTCGGTGAGCAGCGCCGTGCCGTCGGACAGCTCGACCGCGAGGCGCCCGTCGTCCTGGGCCTCGATGGCGTTGGTGCCGACGCCGGTGTGCACGTGGACGCCGAGCCGGCCGACGAGCCCCGCGAGCACCGCTCCACCGCCGTCGTCGACCTGCAGCGGCATGAGGCGCGGCGCGAACTCCACGACGTGTGGGGTCAGTCCGAGCAGACGCAGGGCGTTGGCTGCCTCGAGACCGAGCAGGCCGCCGCCGACGACGAGCCCACCCGCCTCGCGGCCCTCGGCGCGGGCCCGCTCGATGGCCGCCTCGGCCCGGGCACGGACGGCGTCGAGGTCGTCGAGGGTGCGGTAGACGAAGCACCCCTCGGCGTCGTGGCCCGGCACGGGCGGCACGAAGGGGTAGGACCCGGTGGCGACGACGAGCGCGTCGTAGGCGATCGTGTCGCCGGCGCTCGTCGTGACGGTCCGGGCCTCGCGGTCGACGTGCTCGGCGCGGGTGCCCAGGCGCAGGTCGACGAGGGCGTCGCCGTCGTAGGTGTTGCCCGCGAGGGCCAGCGCGCCGCGGTCCCAGGCACCGACGTAGGCCGACAGCCCGACGCGGTCGTAGGCCGGCTCGGCCTCCTCGGACAGGACGACGACGCGCCACGTGCCGTCGGCGTCGCGTGAGCGCAGCGCCTCGACGAACCGGTGGCCGACCATGCCGTGGCCGGCCACGACGGCGGTGCGCGGTGGGCCGGGAGGGCGCGGGGCGGTGGTGTTCTCGGACATCAGGCGGCTCCTTCTTCGAGGGGCTCGGGCTGGACTGCGGGTGGGACGTCGGGCTGGTCGAGGGTCGTGGTCGGGTTGGCGGACGGTTCGGCCGAGCGCAGCCACGAGCAGAGGCCGTCGACGGCACTCGCGCACGACCCGCAGCCGGTCGTCGCGCGGGTGGCCTCGGCGACGGCGGGGACCGTGTCGGCCCCGGCCCGGAAGGCCTCGACGATCGCGCCCTTCGTCACGGTGTTGCACCGGCAGATGACGGCCGCTCCGGGCATCTCGGCGAGGCTCACCGACTCGGCACCACCCGCCCGGGTCACGGCGCGCCCGAGCATCAGGGCCAGGCGGTCTCGGGGCGCCGCGGCCCCGGTGTCGTAGAGCTGGGTCAGCGGGCCGGCCGCGTCGCCGACGCCGAGCAGGATGGCGCCGACGAGCCGGTCGGCGCGCAGCACGAGCTTGGCGTAGCGGCCGCGGACCGGGTCGGTGAAGGCGAGCACCTCGTGGCCGGCGTCGTGGACGCCGACGTCGACCCGGCCCATGCTCGTGAGGTCGACGTCGGGCGCCTTGAGCCGGGTCACGACGCTCGTGCCCGTGTAGGTGGCGTCGGGGTCGGCGCCGCTCAGCACGTCGGCGAGGACGCGCGCCTGGTCCCAGCCGGGCTGGACGAGACCGGGCACCTCGCCGCGGTGCTCGGCGCACTCGCCGATGGCGTGGACGTGCGGGTGGGACGAGTGGAGCCGGTCGTCGACGACGACGCCGCGGCCGACGTCGAGGCCGGCGGCACGGGCGAGGTCGACCCGGGGACGCACCCCTGCGGCGACGACGACGAGGTCGGCGGCCAGCTCGGTGCCGTCGTCGAGGACCACTGCGCCCGGGGTGTCGTCCGAGGCGGGTCGACGCTCGTGGACCTGGCGCCCGAGAGCGAGCCGCGCCCCGAGTCCCTGCACGACGCGGGTCAGCACGGCGCCGCCGTCGGTGTCGAGCTGCCGGTCCATGGGGTGCTCGGCGGGGTGGACGACGGTGACGTGCACGCCACGGCCGATCAGCCCGCGCGCGGCCTCCAGGCCGAGCAGCCCGCCACCGACGACG
>JAEWFB010000324.1 GCA_023389095.1 Actinomycetes bacterium | reverse complement strand
CCACGTCGGCGGAGCACGAGTCGCTGCCGGCCGGGCACGCCGTCCACCTCGCCCACGCCGTGCACCCGGAGCAGCGTTTCGAGGATCGCGCCCGCTGGGTCGCGGTCACGCCGTCCAACGCGCGGCGCATCGTCGCCACCGCGCTGGGTGCGCTCGTGCTGCTGTGGATCGCGGTCACGGTCTTCCAGTCGATGAGCTCGTTCCTGTTCCTGCTCCTGCTGGCCTGGCTGCTGTCGATCGCCATGGAGCCGATCGTGCTGTGGCTCAGCCGCCGCGGCATCAGACGGGGCCTGGCCACCGGACTCACGATGCTGGCCATGGTGCTGGTCTTCGCCGGCCTCGCCGAGCTGTTCGGTGCCGTGTTCGCCTCGCAGCTCTCGCAGCTGGGCACGCGCCTTCCCGACGCCGCGGGCGCCGCGCTCGACTGGGTCAACGCGACCTTCCACACGACCTTCGACCTCTCCCAGCTCCAGCAGGCGCTGTCGCTGACCCCCGACAAGCTCGGCGAGCTCGCGGGCAAGTACGGCGGGGGCATCCTCGGCGTCTTCGGGTCGGTGCTGACCTTCGCCTTCGACGCCCTGACCATCCTCGTCTTCGCCTACTACCTGTCGGCGGACAGCCCGCGGCTGCGCCAGACCATCGGGTCGTGGCTACCGCAGCGCTACCAGCGCGTCTTCGTCACCGTGTGGACGATCTCGGTCGAGAAGACCGGTGGCTACGTCGTGTCCAAGCTGCTCCTCGCGACGCTCTCCTCGGTCTTCCACGCCTCCTTCTTCTGGCTCGTCGACGTCCCGTTCTGGCTGCCGCTCGGCATCTTCGCCGGCATCGTCGGGCAGTTCATCCCGACCATCGGCACCTACATCGGGGTGGCCCTGCCCGCACTGTTCACCCTCATCGCCAACCCGCTGAGCGCGCTGTGGATCGTCATCTTCGCGACGGTCTACCAGCAGATCGAGAACTACGTCTTCACGCCGCGGATCAGCCAACGCACCATGGACGTCCACCCCGCCGTGGCCCTGGGCGCCGTCATCGCCGGAGCCGCGATCTGGGGCCCGATCGGTGCGCTCATCGGCATCCCCATCGCGGCCGTGGCGCTCGCCATCCTCGACACCTTCAGCAAGCGTCACGTGCTCCTGCCCGAGCTCGCCGACCTCGGCGACGAGGGTGAGGAGCCGGCCCAGCGCAACGACCGGTCCGCGTCCGGCGACGTGGACTGACGCGGGCCACAGGCCTGGTCACGTCCGGACGTCGCGCCGGTCGAAGGACCAGGCAGCGACCCCGACGAGCACGAGGATCGTGGCGACGGACACGAGCACGGCCGTCACCGAGACCCCGGTGCCCAGCGGGTCGTGGCCCGCGTACTGGAAGAAGGGCGACCACGACCGCACCGGACGCAGCCAGTCGACCATCCCGCCGAGCCCGTTGACGAGGTAGGCGATGACGGCGACCGCGGCCGGCACGCCGCGGCTCAGCCCGCTGCGGCCGGTCGCAGCGCCGACGGCGAGCGAGAGCGCGCCGAAGACGACGCCGAGCAGTGCCAGGTGCAGCATCGCCGCCGCCACCCGGTCGACGGGGAGCATGAGGTCGACGAGGCGGCCTTCCACGACGAGGGCGAGGCCGAGCAGCACGGTCAGGCCGGCGGTGCCGAGAATCATCGCGGCCGCCTTGTCGACGACGATGCGCCAGCGCGGCACCGGTGTGGCGAGCAGCAGGTCGAGCGTGTGCCGTTCCTCCTCCCCTGCCACGGCGCCCGAGCCGGCGAGCACCCCGTAGAGGATGACGAGGATCGGGCCCATGAACGAGAGCAGCTCGACCTGGATGTAGCCCACCGGCGTCGAGAGGTCCGCCCCCGCCATGGCGAAGAGGTTGCGCAGCGCCTCGGGCATCCGGTCCAGGAAGCTGGCCATCGACGGCTGGCCACGCAGGCTCGGCCAGATCGCCACGTACATCGCGACGAGCAGGACGACGCTGACGCACCAGGCGACGTACGAGCGCCGCCCGTCGCGCAGGGTCTTGAGCAGGACGTCACGCAGCATCGTCGCCACCCGTCGCGTAGAAGGCCATGAACGTCTCCTCGAGCTCGGCCTCGGTGCACGAGAAGTCGACGACGCCGTGGCGGGCGATCTCCTTCAGGAGGGCGTCCAGCGCGGACTGCGGTGCGTCGCAGTGGAGCACGCCGTCCTCGGTGCGGACGTCGCGCAGCCCGGGGACCGCGTCGAACGCGGCGGCGGGGACGTGGCCGGTGAACTGTGCCTCGACGTGGTGGAGCGAGCGCGCGCGCAGCGCGTCGAGGCGCTCGACGGCGATCACCCTGCCGCGGCTGAGCACCCCGATCCGGGACGCGACGCGCTGCACCTCGCTCAGCACGTGCGAGCTGAGCAGCACGGTGCCCCCGCCGGCGACGTGCTCGGCCAGGAGGGCGTGGAACTCGCGCTGCACGAGTGGGTCGAGCCCGCTGGACGGCTCGTCGAGGACGAGCAGCTCGGGTTCGGTCATGAGGGCGAGCACGAGGGCGAGCTTCTGGCGGTTGCCGCGCGACAGCTCGCGGGCCGGGCGCCCGAGGTCCAGGTCGAGGCGCTCCGCGAGCTTGGTCGCCGACGCTGGTCTGCCCAGACCGTGGAGGTGGCCGATGAACTCGACGTGGTCCCGACCGGTCAACCGGTCGTAGAGCGCCACGTCACCCGGCACGTAGCCGACGCGTCGATGGATCTGCTCACGGCGCGTCCACGCGTCCATGCCGAGCACCTCGACCCGCCCCGTGGTCGGCCGGGTCAGGCCCATGAGCAGGCGCAGCGTCGTCGTCTTGCCGGCACCGTTGGGGCCGAGGTACCCGAAGAGGTCGCCCTGCTCGACGACGAGGTCGACACCCCGCAGCGCCTCGGTCCTGCCGAACCGTTTCGTCACGGCCGCGCACTGGATCGCCACCGTCCCCATGGGGACACCGTCGCGCCGCCGGTGCGCCCTGCCCAGTGCCGAAGGGCCCTGACCCGCGGGCCACGAGGCCCTCAGTCCTGCAGGTCGACCGCCGTGAAGGTCTTGGCGTCGACGACCTCGGCCAGCTCCGCGGCCAGCGCCGCCGGGACCGCCGAGTCGACGTTGAGGACGCCGATGGCCCGGTCCTCCTGGCGCGAGACCTGCATGCCCCCGATGTTGATGCCGGCGTCCCCGAGGATGCGCCCGACGTTGCCGACGACGCCCGGCCGGTCGGAGTACTCGAAGACGAGCATGTGGTCCGACAGGGGCACCTCGAGGTCGTGGCCGTTGACGCCGACGAGCTTCTCGACCTTCTTGGGACCCGTCAGGGTGCCGGACACCGAGACCACCGAGCCGTCGGCGAGGGTGCCGCGCAGCGTCGTGACGTTGCGGAAGTCGCCCGAGTCGGGGTCGGTGACGAGCCGGACGACGCAGCCACGCTGCTCGGCGTAGACCGGCGCGTTGACGTAGGTCACGGGATCCTCGACGACGTCGGTGAACAGGCCCTTGAGGGCGACGAGCTTCCACACGTTGACGTCGTGGGCCGTGATCTCGCCGCGCACCTCGACGTCGAGCTGGGTGGGCACCGTGCCCGCCACGGCCGTGAAGACGCGGCCGAGCTTCTCCACCAGAGGGATTCCCGGACGAACCTCCTCGGCGATGAAGCCGCTGCTGATGTTGACGGCGTCGGGTACGAGCTCGCCACCGAGGGCCAGTCGCACCGACCGCGCCACGGCGATGCCGGCCTTCTCCTGGGCCTCGTCGGTCGACGCGCCGAGGTGCGGTGTGACGACGACCGACTCGTGGGCGAACAGCGGCGACTCGGTCGTGGGCTCCTTGGCGAAGACGTCGAGACCGGCGCCGGCGACGCGTCCCTCGTCGAGGGCCCGCGCGAGGGCGGCCTCGTCGACGATGCCGCCACGGGCGGCGTTGACGATGCGCACCGTCGGCTTGACCTTGGACAGCGCCTCCTCCCCGATGAGGCCGAGCGTCTCCGGGGTCTTGGGCAGGTGGACGGTGATGAAGTCGGACTGCTCGAGCAGCTCGTCGAGACCGACGAGCTGGGCGCCGAGCTGGCCGGCCTTGGCGGGCGAGGCGTACGGGTCGTAGGCGAGGATCCGCATCCCGAAGCCTTTGAGGCGTTCGGCGACGAGGGCGCCGATGCGGCCGAGGCCCACGACGCCGACCGTCTTCTCGAAGAGCTCGACGCCGGTGTAGGCGCTCCGCATCCACGACCCCGCCTTGAGGGCAGCGTTGGCCGGGGCGATGTTGCGGGCCGTGGCGAGCAGGAGCCCGACGGCGAGCTCGGCGGCCGACGTGATGTTCGAGGTCGGGGCGTTGACCACCATGACGCCCGCCTGCGTGGCCGTCTGCACGTCGACGTTGTCGAGGCCGACCCCGGCGCGGGCGATGACCCTGAGACGTCGCCCTGCGGCGATGGCCTCGGCGTCCATCCTCGTGGCCGAGCGGATGAGGACCGCCTCGACGTCGCTCAGGGCCGACAGCAGTGCCGGCCGGTCCGTCCCGTCGACCGAGCGGACCTCGAAGTCGGGCCCGAGCGCCTCGATCGTGGCAGGCGACAGGTCTTCGGCGATGAGGACGACAGGCTTGCTCACGGGGACCCTCTCGGACGTGACGGGGCCGCTTCGTCCGTGGAGGGACGCGGGCCGATCAGGGGCACCGCGGTGTGCCGCGAGCGAGTCTAGGGTCGGCGGCCTTCCCGTGGCACGGGTTGTAACCAACATGTGAACAGCGGGCCGCCCGAGCGGGCGCGTCCCAGCGCGTGGAACGTGCTGACCGGATCGCGGACGCCGGGTCGGCCACGAGCGCGCCCGCGCCACCGGACGTGCGGGCCGGCGACGGCTAGCGTGGACGCCATGCGGCTGGTCGTGACAGGAGGGGCGGGCGACCTCGGCGCCCGGGTGGTCCGCGGGCTCACCGAGGGCGGCCACGGCGTCGTGTCGGCGAGCCGGCGCACCGGCGTCGACCTCGCCACCGGGAACGGGCTCGAGGCGGTCCTCGACGGCGCCGACGCCGTCGTGCACTGCGCCGACGACACG
>JAEWFB010000334.1 GCA_023389095.1 Actinomycetes bacterium | reverse complement strand
GAGCAGGCCGGCTGGGCGCCCGACCTCGACGACATCCGCAGCAAGGTCACCGACCGCACCAAGGCGATCGTCGTCATCAACCCGAACAACCCCACCGGCGCCGTGTACCCGCGCGAGGTGCTCGAGGGCATCGTGCAGGTGGCCCGCGAGCACGAGCTCATCGTCATGGCCGACGAGATCTACGACAAGATCCTCTACGAGGGCGCCACGCACACCTCGATCGCCGGCCTCGCGCCCGACCTGCTCTGCCTGACGTTCAACGGCCTGTCCAAGGCCTACCGGGTGGCCGGGTTCCGCTCCGGGTGGCTGGCCATCACCGGCCCCAAGGAGCACGCCCGCAGCTACCTCGAGGGACTCGACATCCTCGCCAACATGCGGCTGTGCGCCAACGTGCCGGCCCAGCACGCGATCCAGGTGGCGCTCGGCGGCTACCAGTCGATCAACGAGCTGATCCTGCCCGGAGGCCGCCTCCTCGAGCAGCGCAACGTCGCGTGGGAGATGCTCAACCAGATCGAGGGTGTCTCGTGCACCAAGCCGGAGGGCGCCCTCTACCTGTTCCCGCGCCTCGACCCCAAGGTCCACGACATCCGCGACGACGAGCGGTTCGCCCTCGACCTGCTCCGCGAGCAGCACCTGCTCGTCGTGCACGGCACCGGCTTCAACTGGGCCTCGCCCGACCACTTCCGGCTCGTCTTCCTGCCCCGGGTCGAGGACCTCGAGGACGCCGTCGGCCGGCTCGGCAAGTTCCTGTCGACGTACTCGCAGTGACGCCGGCTCCGGCTCCGGCTCCGTCGCCGTCGCCGACGCCGTCGAGCGCTCAGACCGAGGTCGCCCACCACTTGAGCAGGAGGCCGAGCACCACGGCCCACATCACCGTCGTGAGCAGCCCGAGCCCGATGCCGACGAGGGCGCGGGCCCGGCCGTTCTCCTCGCGCCGGGCCAGGCTGAGCCCGCCGAGCGCGAGCGCGAGCAGCTGTGGCACGAAGAGGAAGCCGACGACGACGCCCGCCAGCCCGGCGGCGACCGATCCGGCTGCCAGGGGCGTGTCGGAGAACCGGCCGACCCGCGGCGCCGTGCGCTCGGGTGCGCTGCCGGCCTCGACGTCCGCGCCGGAGGACTCGGGACGATCCGCGTCGCTCACGCGTTCAGGGTAACGATGGACACCGTGACCCGCCTGCGACGCCGCGCCCACCTCGTGCGCCCCACCGCCACCGTGGTGCTGGCCGCCGCGACGCTCACGACGCTCGCCGCCTGCGGCAGCGACGCCCCGACCCTGCAGGACCTGCCCTCCGACATCGCGAGCGCCCGGCCGACGATCTCCCAGCAGGAGGCCCGGTTCGTCCTCGACGCGCGCACCCGCGGCGTCGACATCACGGCGGCGACGCTCACCGACGACCTCGAGACCGGGACGACGACCTGCTGGGCCCTGAAGAACGGGGGCGTGACGCTCAAGCAGATCGCCGTCGACGAGGCCGGCAAGCCGCTCGGCAACACCGGCGACGCGCTGCGGACCAAGCAGCTCATGGCGGCGGGGGTCAACGCGTTCTGCCCCGACGACGGCGACCAGATCGTCCAGCTCGCCCTTCCGTGAGAAAGGTCGAGGATCGGTGTCGAACCGCCCGGTGGCCGTTCGACGCAGGTCTGACCGGCAACGACCCGAAGAGCACGAGGAGAGATCGAGATGCCCCGATTCATGGGATTCGTCAGGATGGAAGAGGGCGTCGGCACGCCGCCCCAGGCGCTGTTCGACGCGATGGACGTCCACATCGGGGAGCGAGCCGCCGCGGGCGTGTTCCTCGACGGCGGCGGGCTGTACGGGACGGAGGACGCCGTCAACTTCGTCGTCCGCCGTGGTGTGGTGAACCGCGTGGACGGGCCGTACGCCGAGTCCAAGGAGGTCGTCGGCGGCTGGGCCATCATGCAGTACGAGAGCCTCGAGGAGGCCATCGCGGACCAGCGGGAGTTCGCCGAGCTGCATGCGAGGCACTGGCCCGAGGTCACCGTGGTCGCCACGCTCCGTCAGATCTCCGACGGCCCGGAGGCGCCCGCCGACTGACCGGGACCCACGGCACGCGCGTCGTGCCGACGTCGGCCGGGTCGAGGTGGACGCGCGTGCTGCGGCGCGCGGAATACCTCGACCCGGGGCGTCGGTTGGCACCCTCGTGAGCTCACCCACCTCCAGGCCGACTGCCCAGCTGAACATCCTCGACCTCGTGCCCGTCGCCGACGGCGGCACGGCCGGCGAGGCGATCGCCGCGACCGTCGAGATCGCGCGGCACGCCGAGAAGTGGGGCTACGGGCGGTACTGGATGGCCGAGCACCACAACATGCGCGGTGTCGCCTCGAGCTCGACGGCGGTGCTCATCGGCCACGTCGCCGACCACACCGAGACGATCCGCGTCGGGGCCGGCGGCATCATGCTGCCCAACCACGCGCCGTACGTCGTCGCCGAGCAGTTCGGCACCCTCGCGACGATGCACCCGGGCCGCATCGACCTCGGCCTCGGTCGCGCCCCCGGCACCGACCCGTTCACGACCCGCGCGCTGCGCCGCAACGAGGCCGCCGCGATGAACTTCGCCGGCGAGGTCGAGGAGCTGCTCGGCTACCTCGGCGAGCCCGACCCTGACGCCAAGGTGCGGGCCGTGCCCGGCGAGGGCACCCACGTGCCGGTGTGGATCCTCGGCTCGAGCCACGGCGGCGCGCAGGTGGCGGCCGCGCTCGGCCTGCCGTACTCGTTCGCGTCGCACTTCGCGCCGGCAGCGCTCATGAGCGCCCTCGAGGTGTACCGGTCGCGCTTCACGCCGTCGATCCTGCCCGGCGGGCTCGACGCACCACGCACCATGGCCGGGATGAACGTCATGGTCGCCGACACCCAGGCCGAGGCCGAGCGCCTCTACACGAGCGTCCTCGCCCGCTTCCACAGCATCGTGACGGGCCGCCGAGGCGGCGTGACCAAGCCGACCGGCGACATCGACAGCCTTCTGTCGCAGTGGAGCCCGGCCGAACGGCAGGCCGTCCTGGACATGACGCGGGTGTCGCTCGTCGGCACGCCCGACTCGGTCCGCGAGGGACTGGC
The DNA here is from genome assembly GCA_023389095.1 of Actinomycetes bacterium. Classification (GTDB taxonomy): domain Bacteria; phylum Actinomycetota; class Actinomycetes; order Actinomycetales; family Dermatophilaceae; genus Monashia. The sequence goes on along the minus strand of JAEWFB010000334.1, from coordinate 1,966 downwards.
CGGCTTCGTCGGGGCCACCGGTGTCGACGAGGTGGTCGTCACGTGCGGCGCCTACGACCCGGAGGACCGGCTGCGCACCTACGAGCTGCTCGCCGACGCCTGGCTCTGACCTCACCCCACCCCTCTGAGAGGCTGCACCCATGACCGAGAGCTCCACCGAGAGAAACCCCGAGGACCTGCGTCGCGTCACCCTGACCCGTGACAGCGTCGGCCGCTACACGGTGCGCAACGCGCGCGGCGGCTCGATCACCGTCAGCTCCGGCACCGACGAGCTGAGCCCCGTCGAGCTGCTCCTCGCGGGCATCGCCGGCTGCACGGCGGTCGACGTCGACACGGTGACGACGCGTCGGGCCGAGCCCGAGCAGTTCGAGGTGGAGGTGACCGCCGACAAGGTCAAGGACGAGCACGGCAACCACCTGCAGGACATCGAGGTGCGCTTCCGCGTGCGGTTCCCCGACGGTGACGGTGGCGACGCGGCGCGCGAGATGCTGCCCAAGCTCGTCAAGCGCTCGCACGACGAGTGGTGCACGGTCAGCCGCACCGTCGAGCTCGGCCAACAGGTCACGACGACCATCGAGTGACGGCAACGTGACAGGGGGTGGGTCGGATCGGCTGCTGGCAGGACCATCGAGGAACTCGCGTACGGCCGCTCGCTCCCGTTCGAGTCGAGATGCCGCCTCGGCCAGAGAAAGCTGACGATGGGCCATGAGCGTGTTCAGCGCGAGCTGCGGGTCCGAGGCTTCGACCTGTTCGCCACTCCAGCGCAGGAGGGCCAGTGAGGCGAGGTGTTCGAGTGCTGTGTTGACAGCCTCGACGTCGACTGGGAGGACACGGGCGAGATCGCCGACCTGACGGGAGGACGAGCTGCCCAGCAGCTCGAGGTAGACGGCCTGCTCGACGCGCCCGAGACCGAGTTCATCCAGCACCGGCGACTCCTTTCGCGATGTGGTTCGAAAACTACTTCTCGAACCGCACCGCTGGGGGCGCCGGATGAGACGCCGCTCTTGCAGGTTCATGCACTTGCGCGCAGCGGTCAGGACATGCTTTTCGGGGCCCTGGCGCCCGGGGCGCCGCCGGCGCGACTCCGCACCAGGTGGCGCGTTGTTGCGTCGGGGCAGGCGCCGTCGCCGCGACACGACGCCTTGTGGCGCGTTGTTGTGGCGCGCGGGCTCAGCGGGACCTGACCTCGGCGTCGATCCACTCGATCGGGTCGCCCCAGCCGAGCCGCCCGACGCCGTGCTTGTCGAGCGCGAGCACGGCCAGGGTGCGTCGGTGGGCGGCGAACGTCAGGACGTGCGCCGTTCCACATGGCCATCTGGCCGACGAGGCGGCTGATGATGCGGCGCAGCGTCGACGGGTCGGGATCGTCCTCGACGGACAGGACGATCGGCTCGTCGAGCCGGTCGTCGACGAGCAGGGTGGCGCAGTCGACGATCTCGCCGACGAGCCACACGTGGTGCTCGACCATCTTCTGGAGCCGGTCCATGGCGGTGACCCTTCGCTGGGCCGGCAGGCGGATCGCCGCCGGCGGGTGGAAGTGGATGCCGTTGTCCGCCTCGACGCGGATCGGGCCGGGCTGCTCGCGCCACGCACTGGGCGTCCGGCCGTACGCGCGTCGGAACGCCCGGGCGAACGCCTCGTGCGAGCCGTAGCCCGCCTCGACGGCGACGTCGAGGACGGACCGGTGGCTCGCCGCGAGGCGGAAGGCGGAGCGCTCGAGGAGCACCCTGCGGCGCAGGGCCCTCGGCGCCTCGCCCGCCGCCGCGCTGACGACCCGGTCGAGGTGGAACCGCGACAGGTGCAGCCGCGCCGCGATCTCCCCGCCCGTCACGTCGGGCACGTCGAGCGTGTCGACGAGCACGTCGAGCCAGGCGGCGAAGGTGTCGGTGGCGCTGCTCACGTGCCGATCCTGACCGTCATCCGGCCCGCGGCGCCTGACCGGGATTGCTCAGTGGTGGACGACGAC
>JAEWFB010000189.1 GCA_023389095.1 Actinomycetes bacterium | reverse complement strand
CGACCAGATCGTGCGATCCAGTCCGGCGTCCCGGCCATCGTAGACCTCCTCCGATGCCCGGGTCCGGCCGCCAGCCCCTCCGCGGGACTTCGCACGGACGGGGTACGGACGGGGGCGACGCAGGCATGCAGCGCTACCAGCAGCTCACTGCGCCCCGCACGAGACCCGTTCACCATCGGGGGCCGCGCTGTCCAACCTCACCGGAAGAGGCGTCACGAGAAGGACCCGGTCAGCCGCGGAGCCACGTGAGCACGCCGCGGGCCTGCGTCTCGGTCCAGTCGCTGCTGGGCGGGTGAGCCAGGTTGGTGCGTCCCTCGTCGTTGAGGAAGCCCTTCAGCCGGGAGGGCACGGAGGCGGGGCCTGCGTAGGGGGGTCCTTCGAGCACGAACCGCTCGTGGGTGCGACGGTCGAGGAGGAACACCTCGTCGGAGTGCTGCACGTCGTAGGTCAGGGGCTGGTTGGTCCGCCAGCTGCGCGGCGCCGGTCCGGGCGGCTCGGCGACCCGGTGCCGGTAGACGCCGAGGTAGTCCCAGAGCGCGTCGACGGACTGCGGCGTGCCGGTCAGGAGCAGCCAGTCGCGCGGCGGCGGGCTGAACAGCTGGCGGTAGGCAGCCAGCTGTGCGGTGGTGTCGCGAGCCGGGTCGACCGTGATGGAGAGGAAGACCTCGTCGCTCCGGCTGTGGGCGGCCTCCGCGCGTGCGGTCTCGACGAACGTCGCCGTGTCCATGGGGCAGGTCTCCTGGCACAGGGTCACGACGTCCGAGACGGCGACGAGCTTGCCGGCGAAGCTGCGCAGGCTGACGGCGCGCCCGTCGCTCGTCGTGAACGGCAGGTCGAGGATGCGCGCGGGCAGCGCCGCGTCGATGCGCGTGCCGACGTCCGCGCCCGGACCGGTCGGGTCGCTCGCCGGCCGGGGCGTGCCCGCCGAGCAGGCACCGGTGAGAAGGACGAGCACCGCGCCGGTCACCCACGCACCGCGTCCGGCCCAGCCGAGCCGGCGCCTCACAGCCGGGCCAGGGCCGATGGATACGTGATCCAGCCGACAGGTTGTGGTGCTTCGTCGTCGGGGAAGACGGGAATGGCTCCGCAGCCCGTCGCGGTCAGGGCCGCCAGGGCGTCGTCGAGGCTGTCGTCGGGGTGGATCACGGCCGGCAGCTCGGTGATGATGGCCGCGTGCTCGGTGTGCTCGTGGCCGCCGGCCAGCGCGTCCGCCACGGCACGGGCGGTGAGGATCCCCCGGAACGTCCCGTCCCCCTCGGTCACCGGCAGGACGCCGTAGGCCGCCGCCTTGAGACGGGTGGCGGCATCGGCCAGGCTCGTGCCGGCCAGCACTGGCTCCGGCAGGCCCGTCATGGCGGCACTGACCGGGATCGTCTGTGCCGGATTGAGTTTGGCTGCGAGGTCGATCCCGCGTCGACGCAGCTTGAGCGTGTAGATGGAGTCCGGTGTCAGGCGTCGGCTGATGGCGGTGGCGAGGACGACGGCGACCATGAGCGGCAGGATGATCGAGTACTCGCCGGTCAGCTCGAACAGGATGATCACGGCCGTGATGGGGGCCCGGGCCGACCCGGCGAAGACCGCACCCATCCCGATCAGGCCGTAGGCCCCGACCGACCCGGGCGCGCCCGGGAACAGCTGGTGGACGAGCAGGCCGAACGCGGACCCGAGCATCGCCCCGATGAACAGGCTCGGTGCGAAGACGCCGCCTGACCCGCCGATGCCGATGGTCAGGGAGGTGGCGACCATCTTGCCGACGAGCAGCAGGAGCAGGAACGCGAAGGCGTAGCGCCCGGCGACGGCGTTGCCGAGGACCGGGTACCCGACGCCGTACATCTGCGGGAGCACGAGCAGCAGGAGCCCCAGCAGGACTCCGCCGACGGCGGGGCGCAGCCACTCCGGCCCCCGCCAGAGCGCGTCGCACGCGTCTTCGATGAGGTAGAGGACCTTGGTGAAGCCGACCCCGGCGGCGCCGGCGAGGAGGCCGAGCAGTGCGTACAGGAGGTAGTCCGTCGCCTGGTGGACGGTGAAGGTGGGCAGCCGCAGGAACGGGACGTCACCGTAGATCGCCCGACCGATGGCCCCGGAGGTGACGGCGGAGATGACGACCATCCCGAAGGCGCTCGTGGTGAAGCTGGCCAGGATGAGCTCGAGGGCGAAGAACACTCCCGCGAGGGGGGCGTTGAACGTCGCGGCGATGCCTCCGGCCGCGCCGCAGGCGACGAACAGACGCATCCGCTCCTCAGGGGCGCGGATGACCCGACCCACCGTGGAGCCGAGGGCCGATCCGATCTGGACGATCGGGCCCTCGCGACCGACGGACCCGCCCCCACCGATGCACAGCGCCGACGCGAGCGCCTTGACGGCGGCCACCTGCGGCGCAATCCGGCCGCCGCGACGGGCCACGGCGTACATGACCTCCGGCACCCCGTGGCCACGGGCCTCGCGGGCGAAGAAGTGGACGAGCGGGCCGTAGAGCAGTCCCGCGACGACCGGCGTCGCGACGACGAACCAGCGGCCCAGGCCGGGCAGGTGCGGGTTGGCGGCCCCGGGACTGGCGGCGTAGTCCTCGTGCCCGGTCAGCGCGAGGGTGAAGGTGTGGATCAGCCACCGGAACACGACCGCGAACCCGGCGGACCCGGCACCGATGAGCAGCGCCGTCGCGAGCAGGCCACCACTGGTCCCCCACGCCCGCGTCACGACCGACCGCAGCCCCCCGCTCGGACGGAATCGGCTGGGGACGGGGGGCGATGCGGTGACCGACATGCGTTGCAGTATGCAATCATTGCTCTGTGCAAGACAAACCGCGCCGACGTTCGTCTCACGACACGCCTTCCCAGACACCCGCCGACGCCGACCGCCTCGTGACCGCCCTGCTCACCGCCTCGCGAGCCCTGGTCGGGGTCTCCGCGCGTTCCCTCGCGGCGGTCGAGGACACCGTGACGGTCACCCAGTTCCGCACCCTGGTCGTGCTCTCCGCGCACGGCCCCACCACCCTGGTGCAGCTCGCCGGACGCCTCGAGGTCAACGCCTCCACCGCACAGCGTCAGGTCGACCGGCTGCTGGCCCTCGGGCTGGTCACGCGCGAGGACAACCCGGCCGATCGGCGTCAGGTGCTCATCGACCTGACGGCCGAGGGATCGCGCATCGTCGCCACCGTCACGCGCCGGCGCCGGGCCGCGATCGCCGACATCGTGGCGGCCCTCCCGGCCGACCACTACGACCAGCTCGTCACGGCCCTTCAGGCCTTCGCCGACGCTGCCAACGAGCCGCAGGCCGGCGACGACGCCGCCACCCGACTCGGCTGGTGAGCTGCCATCGAGCCATGGCCCCTGACCTCAGGCAAACGCTCCGCTTGGGGCGATCATCACGTCGGGGCGATCATCACGTCGGGGCAGGCAGCCGTACGACGAACCGGCAGCCACCCAGGTGGTTGGCCACGGCGACGGTGCCGCAATGAGCTTCGACGATCCCCTTGACGATGGCCAGCCCGAGCCCGGCACCGGCGTACGGCTCGGGCGTCCTGGCCTGGTCTCCGCGCCAGGCCACGTCGAAGACGCGTTCGAGGTCGGCATCGTCGATCCCGCCGCAGGCGTCCGTCACCGACAGCTCGACCATCGCTCCGTCGTGGCGGCCGTCCACCACCACCACACCGTCGTCCGGCGTGTGGCGGATCGCGTTCATCACCAGGTTGCCGACGACGCGCGACAGCGCTGCAGGGTCGGCCGCGACCTCGAGACCGGGTTCGATGCTCCCGTCGACCGTCACGTTCCGGGAGCGGGCGATCATGGTCGCCCCGACGATCGACTCGCTGACCAGATCGCGCACGCCCACCGGCTGCATGCTCAGCTGGAGGGTGCCGGCGTGGATGCGTGACAGCTCGAACAGGTCGTCCACCATCACGGTCATCCGGTCCACCTCCGCGAGCATGCGCCGGTGGTAGCGCTGGGGGTCCTCGGCGAGCCCGTCGACGAGGGCCTCGGTCATCGCACGGAGGCCGGCCAGCGGCGTCCGGAGATCGTGCGAAACCCATGCCACGAGCTCACGACGCGATCGTTCCAGGTGCTGTTCGCGCTGCTGCGCGGACTGGAGCCGTTCATGGCTTCGGACCAGTTCCGTTCCCACGAAACGCAGTTCCCGCGGACCGTCCGCCGGCGCCTCCACCGTCGTCCTTCCACCGATTCTGCCGGCCAGCCCACGCAGCTCCTGCGCCGCCCGCACGACGACGCGCGACAGCAGAAGGGCGCACCCGAGGGACACCACGCCCGAGACGGCGCAGACGACCATGACGACGCCGAAGTCGTGGTCGGAGAGGAACATCGCCCGAGAGGTTCCCGCGACCCCGGAGATCACCCCGAGGATCGCCGCGGCTGCGATCAGCCCGAGCGCCCACCGGATGGAGGCGCCGCGGACCCGCCACGCCAGTGCCGCACAGACGGCCCCGGCGACACCGGACCAGGCTGCGGCGATGAGGACCACGGCGAGCATGTCACTCATGACGGGTCCCAGCGGTACCCGACGCCCCAGACCGTCACCAACCTGGTGGGAGTGGTGGGGTCCGCCTCGACCTTCTCCCGCAGCCGACGCACGTGCACCGTCACGGTCGACTGGTCCCCGAAAGACCAGCCCCACACGTCCTTGAGCAGCGCGTCACGGCCCCAGACCGTACGCGGGTGCGCCATCAGGAAGTACAGCAGGTCGAACTCGCGAAGGGTCAGAGCCAGAGCCTCCCCGTCGCGGGTGGCCCGTCGCTGGGCCGGGTCGATGACCAGGCCCCCGTCGGCCAGCACCGCACCGCGGTCGTCGCGCTGGCCCACCCGGCGCAACACGGAGTCGACCCGAAGCGCCAGCTCGCGCGGGCTGAAGGGCTTCGTCACGTAGTCGTCGGCCCCCAGCCTCAAGCCCACCAGCCGGTCGCTCTCGGAGCCCAGCGCCGTGAGCATGATGATGGGCACGTCGGTGGTCTCTCGCAGGCGGGCACACACCTCGAGACCGCCGAGGCCCGGAAGCATCAGGTCGAGCACGACCAGGTCCGCCTGGTGCCGCTGCATCGCGGTCAGCGCGGCTTCGCCGTCTCCGGCTTCGGTGACGCTGTGCCCTGCGGCTCGCAGGTAGGACACGACGACCTCGCGCACCGTGCGGTCGTCGTCGACGACGAGCACCTCAGCCATCGCGGCCTCCCATAGGTCAACGCTAGAAGCCCTCCCCCCGCATCGTGTCCTGAACTCCTTACGACAGGGTGAAGGCACGCACGGGTTCCCGCCCGTGGCTCCGGGCGGGAACCCATGGGGTCTTCAGTCCGCCGCCAGGCCGGCGGTGCCGTAGGCCGTGGCCGCTGCCGTCCCGGTCGGGACGAGGGAACCGTCCTGGGCGATCCGGTAGGAGGCGACCGAGCCATCACCGAGTCGAACCGACAACGAGGTCTGGTCGGGTGAGACGGCCGCGTCTGTCGGCCCGGCCGCCGTCGTGGCCGCGACGGCGGACTCCAGGGTCAGGGACCCGTTGGGCGCGATCCGGTAGCTGGAGATCGAGTTGCTGGCGGCGTTCACGACGTAGGCGTGGTCCCGAGCGACCACGAGCCAGCACGCTGCCTTCTGGGTGTCGCCGAGGGCGGCCGTGATCGTCCGGAACGGACGGACCCGGTACGAGGAGGCCGAGCCGGTGGCCGCCTCGGACACGATGGCGTGCCCGCCGCGATCGAAGTCGAACCCGTACGGCGTCGTGCCGGCAGACGCGTGCGGGATGGCCTTGCCGGCATACCCTCCGCCCACCGCGAAGGTGTCGATGGTGTTGGTCGCCTTCTCGGTCACGACCAGGTTGCGCCCGTCAGGGGTGAAGGAGACCTGGGCTGCGTCGGTGGTGCCACCAGCCGGGTTCGGCGTCAGTGTGCGAGTCGAGCCAGGAAGGGAGCTCAGGTGTCCCGAGGCGTCGTAGCGGAAGCCGTGGATCGTGTCGCTGCCCTGGTTGAGCACGTAGGCGATGCCATCCCGAACGGTCACGCTGACCGGGAAGTCACCATGGGTGCTGATCCGGTCGCGCAGCACCAGGCCGTGCCCGGTCGCGGCCAGGGCCGAGACCGTGTCGTCGCCGGCGTTGACCACGAACAGGATTCGGCCGTCACGGGCGACCCCACCCTGCGAGTGCAATGAAGTGCCGGCACCCAACCCGCCCGTCGACACGCTGCCGACCTGGTGAAGCGAGCCGTCAGCGGCACGGTCCAGGACAGTGATCGCGTTCCCAGCCGCGGTGTTGGTGGCCTCGTAGACGTGTCCCACGACGCCTCGCTCGTGAGCGGAGGCACCCCCGCCGGCTCCGACGAGCAGCACTCCGGCTGCTGCGATGGCCACGAGGGGCGTGCGGCTGGATCTGGTGGCGTTCATGACGTTGACCTTTCGGGTGGCGTGATCGTTCCGATGACCGAATCAACCACCGCCTCCGGTCGCCGCCATCCCTGCGGCGCCCTCGGTAAGGGCTCCGTAAGACATGTGAAACCAGTTGCCGCACGGAACCTAACGCCGGCACCTGGCGGCTCACCCGAAGCGCGCTCAGCACCTTCCGGCTGATCCACGGCGGGGTCGAGCATCGAGACGGGCTGCCGCCCGGGCGCCCTTGGTGCACGACAACGCTGGGGTCTTCAGTCGACGTGGCTCAAGTGGGCGAAGACGATGACGTTGTCGCGGTACTCGTTTCGGCTGTCGGTGGGCCCTCCGCAGGTCACGAGTCGGAGCTCGGCGTGACGGAAGTCGCTCTTGTAGACCAGGTCGGTCGGGAAGGCGGTCTTCTGGTACGCGGCGACCCGGTCGACGGTGAACGTCAGACGGGAACCGTCCTGGCGAGTGATCCGCACGCGGTCGCCGGCCTTGACCCGGCGCAGGTCGGCGAAGATCCCGGGAACTCCGGCGGGCGTGTCGACGTGGGCGGCCAGGACGGCGGGCCCGAGCTCGCCCGGGGTGGGGCCGTCGCGGTAGAGCCCGATCTCCTGGGCGGTGCCGGGCACCGAGATCGTGCCGTCGCGCTGCACGCTGAGCGGCACGAACGTGCGCGACCGGACCCCGATCGACGGGATCTCCAACGACGTCGGCTCGGACGCCGCCAGTGCCGTTGGCGCTTGGGTGGAGGCGTCGCCAGCACCCGAGGGTGTGGGGTGCGTGGCGGCCGGGGCCCCAGCCGTACCGGGGACGCTCGTGGCGCCGGGGGCCGCCGGGCCGGCCGCGGAAGGCGGCTGACCCGACGTGCCCGTGGCGGGCGGTGTTCCCCGCAGGCCGAGGACGAGCGCCACGACTCCCACGACGAGCAGGACGGCCGTCGCCGCCACGGCCGCCGCGGCACCTCTGGTGAGGCGGCGGCCGGGCGTGGACGGCGTGCGCGCTGGTTCAGTCACGGGACGCTCGTTCCGGTCGGGGGGCTGCTCAGCCGCGGGAACGGGCCGAACGACGCGCGGCGAACGCGCCGGAGCCGGCCGCGCCGAGCAGGGCGATGCCACCGAGGGCGAGGAGCATGCCGTTGGTGTTCGGGGCGGCGCTCAGGCCACCGCCGGTGTGCATCCCGCCGGCGGGCGCGACGTGCAGGGCCCCACACAGCGCCGGGTCGGTCGCCTCGGTGGGCAGCTTCGGGTCCAGGTCACTCTTCGTGCTGCCGGAGTACTTGCCGTCGTGGTTGTGGTCGACACCGTGGATCACGACGACCGACTGGCCCTTGGCGATGGCCTCGGCCACGCCGTCGGAGACGGTGATGCTGCCGCGCTCGTAGCTGATCTTGCCGCCGGGAGCGGTGCTGAAACGGTCGATCGCGAGGCCGCTCTTGGGGCTCGTGTCGCCGGTCTTGGTCAGCGAGACGACGATGTCGCCGTACGCCGGGCCGCCCTCGGTCGTGTTGATCGTGCCGTCACCGTTCGTGTCGTCCTTGATGGTCGGGCACTCGTGCCGGGCAGCCGCCGAGAAGTGGATGTGGGCGGCGTGGGGCTGGTCCGGCAGCAGGCCGCTGGCGGCCATCTCGACCTTGATCGTGTTGCCGGTCACCGTCACCTGCGCGGTACCGGATCCGTCGACGCCACTGCCCGGGACCGGCCTGAGGTTGGCGCTGACCCATCCGTCGGCCGCGAACGCGGGACCGACCGAGAGGGCCATGGCAGCGGCGGCAGCAAGGCTGGCGCCGGCGATCCGAGTGCTGCGGGTGCGAGTGGTGCTGGTGCGCATCTGTTCTTCCTCCTTGACGAGGAGACACAGCCGTCCATCCTGCTCTGCTTCAGACGGGGGTCGTCATCGACCGTCTCCGGTCTGGGGTTCGCCGTGAGCAGCCATCAGGATTGGGTTTCACCGAAGTCCGCCACGTATGCCCGGCGAGATGAGCCCACGAAAGCGCCCTCCCCTGTGTGCGCTCTTCGCCCTTCTGAGGTCTCTCACCCCCCGGCTGAGTGGCCGACTGCGCCGGCCACGGCGTCAACGTCCTGCTCCGCGTCCATGCCTCGTGCGGGCCTCGGCTTCCGCCCGGATGCCGTGCAGCCGCCGGGGCCCTGACTCGGCCCGCACTCAGAGCGACGGCCTACGGTGGGCGGACGGAGCACTGACGAAGGAGTCTGCACATGGTCCAGGGACGATCGGTGGTCGTGACCGCCGGAGCTGCCGGCATCGGACTGGCTGTCGCCAAGGCGTTCGCCGCGAACGGCGACCGCGTGCACATCTGCGACATCAACCCACAAGCGCTCTCGCAGGTCACCGACGCCAACCCGTCGATCACCTCGACCGTCTGCGACATCTCCGACCGACCTGCCGTCGAGGCCTTCGTGGACGCCGCCGTCGATGCCCTCGGTGGCATCGACGTGCTCATCAACAACGCCGGCATCGCCGGGCCGACCACCTCCGTCGAGCAGCTCGACCCCGACCAGTGGGCCGCCGTGCTCGGGGTCAACCTCACCGGCACGTTCACCGTGACCCAGCGGGCGATCCCCCACCTCAAGGCATCCGACGCCGGCGTCATCATCAACATGTCCTCCGTCGGCGGCCGGTTCGGCTACCCCGACCGCAGCCCTTACGCCACGACCAAGCGCGGCATCATCGCCTTCACCGAGACCCTCGCCCTCGAGCTCGGCGCCGACGGCATCCGCGCCAACGCCATCGCCCCCGGCGCCGTGGCGGGCGAGCGCATCGAGCGCGTGCTGCGTGGGCGCGCCGAGAGCAGCGGGCGCACGGTGGAGGAGGTCACCGCCGACGCCCTGGCCAACCAGGCACTCAAGTACTTCGTCGACCCCGACGACATCGCCGCCCTCGCGCTCTTCCTCGCCTCGGACCACGCGAGGTCGATCTCCGGGCAGACCATCGCCATCGACGGGTTCTCCAAGGCCGCCCAGTAGCAGCCTCAGCTGAAGGACCGGTCGTCCCAGGTCCGTGCGGATCGGCCCCGAGGACACCGGAGTAGCGTCGCTCTCGGGAGCCGACCCCGTACCGGCCCGGAGGTGCTGTGATGGCAGAGAAGCTGCGCGACCGACTCATCGGAGCCTGGAAGCTCGTCTCCTACCAGGAGATCCCGGTCGACGGCTCCCCACCCTTCGAGCCACTGGGCCCGACGCCACAGGGCCTCATCATCTACACCCCCGACGGGTACATGTCAGCCCAGCTCGCCACGCCCGACCGGCCGCACTTCGCCTCCGGGGACTGGTTCGACGGGACACCCGAGGAGTACCGGGCCGAGGCCTCGACCTACATCGCCTACAGCGGGCCCTTCCACGTCGACGAGGACGCCGGAACCCTGACCCACTCGATGTTCGTCTCGCTCTTCCCGGACTGGACCGGTCAGACCCAACCTCGACAGGTCCACCTCGAGGGCGACGAGCTACGCCTCGGGACGGCCTCCCCCATCCGCTCCAGTGGCAAGGTCGTCAACTCCGAGCTCGTCTGGCACCGCGCCGAACCCCACTGAGCCCCGACCTGCGGGCTGCGGGGCGGGCTGCGCCCGGACACGGCGTCGAGTCCGAGCAGCCCGACGGCCGGAGCGCACCAGCGATCAGGGCGACGCGGACAGGTAGCTCATCAGCGCCACGCACAGGGCCGAGGTCCCGGTGCGGAAGGTCGGCTCCATGACCGGGGCGAAGGTGCTGGCGTGGTTGCCGGGGATGGTCTTGGCCAAGGTGCCCTCGGCCTCGGCGCGCCGGTAGGTCTCGGGGTCGAACCCGCCCCAGATCCAGTAGAGGTAGGGGACGCCGAGCCCGTTGGGGATGTCGCTGAAGTCCTCGCTGCCGGTGGAGGGCTCCATGAGGATGGCCCGGTCGCCGAAGTGCTCGGCGAACGCGGCCGAGACCCGGGCGTAGACCTCCGGGGAGTTGTCCGTGAGGGGGAAGGGGTCGGTGTAGTCGAACGCCGGCGGGGCCGTCGAGCCGGAGGCCTCGCACTCGGCGGCGACGACCCGCTCGACGGCGTCCCGCAACTGCTGCCGGGTGCGGTCGTCGTACGAGCGCAGGTTGAGCAGCAGCGTGGCGCTCTCCGGGATCACGTTGCTCTTGCTACCCGACTGGAACGCCCCGACCGTGACGACGCCGAAGTGCCCCGGAGCCAGCTCGCGGGAGACGATCGCGTTCAGACGCATCACCACGGCGCTGCCGAGCAGGATCGGGTCGATGCCGAAGTGCGGCATCGAGCCGTGGGTGCCCCTGCCGTGCAAGGTGATCCGGATGCTGTCGGCGGCCGACAAGGCGGCTCCGGGACGCGAGGCCACCGTGTCGTACGGCAGGCCCATCACGTGCTGGCCCAGCGCGACGTCCGGCTTCGGGATCTGGGTCGCCAACCCGTCCTCGACCATGGCTCGCGCGCCGGTGCCGAGCTCCTCGGCGGGCTGGAAGAGCGCGACGAAGGTCCCGGACCACGCAGGCCGGTGCTCGCTGAGGAGCTGGGAGGCGGCCAGCAGGCAGGTGACGTGCATGTCGTGTCCGCACGCGTGCATCACCGGCGTCTCGAGCCCGGACGCGTCCACGGCGGTCGCGGTCGAGGCGTACGGCAGGCCGGTCGCCTCACGGACCGGGAGCGCGTCCATGTCGGCCCGTGCCAGGACCGTGGGCCCGTCCCCGTTGCGCAGGATCCCCACCAGACCGGTGCCACCGATGCCTCGGCGCACCTCGTAGCCCAGCTCCTCGAGCCGGTCCCCGACCAGTCCCGCCGTGCGCGTCTCCTGGAAGCTCAGCTCCGGGTTCCGGTGCAGGTCCTGGTAGAGGTCCAGATGCCACGGCTGGATGCTGTCGAGGTGTGCCAGAAGCGCGTCAGCGGTGCCCATCCACCGTTCCTATCCCGGACGGCCCCGGTCGACAAGACCCCCTGCCGCGTCGGGCGACGAGGTGCTCGCGATCCAGACCGCGCACCCGGCCGTGCAGGATTGCGCGGGCGACCAGTTATCCGGAGCACCGACGGGCTGGCCTTCGGCTTGCGAATCCGCCTTCGGAATCCGCGGCGTCGCATACCCCATCCGGGTACGGACGAGAGGCCCTGACCCGCGTTTCCGCTGGTCAGGGCCTCTCGGGGCACTGGGTGGCAGGTGAAGGATTCGAACCTTCGTAGCTTTCGCGACGGATTTACAGTCCGTTTCCATTGGCCGCTCGGACAACCTGCCGTGGTGCGTCTGGAAGGATAGCAAGAGATCGGGCGCGGTCCGAATCGGGCCTCGACGACGGCTTCGTCGTGTCCGCCGGGCCTCGTGAGGAGCCTGACGCACCGCCCCGGCAGACCAGACCACAGCACGCGGAAGGACCCCACCGATGGCCGACTCCTCTTTCGACATCGTCAGCAAGTTCGACAAGCAGGAGATCGCGAACGCGGTCAACAGCGCGAGCAAGGAGATCGCGACGCGCTACGACTTCAAGAACGTCGGCGCGTCCGTCGACCTCGCCGGCGACGTCATCAAGATGAAGGCGAACACCGAGGAGCGCTGTCTCGCAGTGCTCGACGTCGTGCAGACGCACCTCGTCAAGCGCAAGGTCAGCCTCAAGCACCTCGACGTCCCCGACGCCGGCCCGCGCCTCTCGGGCAAGGAGTACCACCTCGACGCGCCCCTCAAGGAGGGCATCTCCCAGGAGAACGCGAAGAAGATCAACAAGCTGATCCGCGACGAGGGCCCCAAGGGCGTCAAGAGCCAGATCCAGGGCGACGAGCTGCGCGTGTCGAGCAAG
>JAEWFB010000107.1 GCA_023389095.1 Actinomycetes bacterium | reverse complement strand
CTCGAGCAGGTCGTCGAGGACTTCTGGCAGAAGCGCTTCGACGTCCTCGTCTGCACGACGATCGTCGAGACCGGCCTCGACATCAGCAACGCCAACACCCTCATCGTCGAGCGCGCCGACGTCTTCGGCCTGAGCCAGCTGCACCAGCTGCGCGGGCGCGTCGGGCGTGGTCGGGAGCGGGCCTACGCCTACTTCCTCTACCCGCCCGAGAAGCCGCTCACCGAGACCGCCCACGACCGGCTGCGCACCATCGCCAGCCACACCGACCTCGGTGCCGGCATGCAGGTCGCGATGAAGGACCTCGAGATCCGCGGCGCCGGCAACCTCCTCGGCGGCGAGCAGTCCGGCCACATCGAGGGCGTCGGCTTCGACCTCTACGTGCGCCTCATCGGCGAGGCCGTCGCCGACTTCAAGGGCGAGACCACCGACGTGCCCGCCGAGATCAAGATCGAGCTGCCCGTCGACGCGCACCTCCCGCACGACTACGTGCCGGGGGAGCGGCTGCGCCTCGAGGCCTACCGCAAGCTCGCGACCGTCGAGACCTTCGAGGCGGTCGACGAGATCGAGGCCGAGCTGCGCGACCGCTACGGTGCCCCGCCCGAGCCGGTCGCCAACCTCCTCGAGGTGGCCCGGCTGCGCGTCGTGGCCCGGCAGGCCCGGATCGGCGACATCGGGGTGCAGGGGCGCACGGTGCGGTTCGGCCCGGTCACCGACCTGCGCGAGAGCCAGCAGCTGCGGCTCATGCGCCTCTACCCCGGCACCATCGTCAAGGAGGCCCTCGGCACCATCCTCGTGCCGGCGCCGATGACCGCCCGCGTCGGCGGCAAGCCGCTGCGCGACGTCGCGGTCCTGACGTGGGCGCGCCAGCTCGTCACGGCCGTGCTCCTCGACGACATCGCCGCCGGTCACGCGGTGACGAGCGCCGGTGCGGGCACGCGCGCGGGTGCCCCGTAAGATGTCTGACGCATCCGCCTGAGGAGGAAACCCAGTGAAGTCTCTGCCAGCTCGGCCCACCATCGCGGGTCGGCGTGTCGCCGCGACGCTCGTCGCGGGCGCGAGCGCCGTCACGCTCCTCGGTGGGTGCGGTTTCGCGACGCGCCAGCAGGCCGCCGCGGTCGTCAACGGCCACGTCATCTCCGAGGCCGACGTGCAGCAGACGCACGACCAGCTCGAGGCGGCCAAGCTCGACTTCAGCGAGGACGCCATCGTCATGGGCCTCGTCGCGGGCCCGCTCCTCGACGAGGCGATGCAGCCGTCGGGCGGCTGGAAGCCCGACGACACCTACGCCCAGGTGCTCGCGACGATCCCCGCCCCGACCCAGACGACGAAGGACTTCATCGCGGCGGCGGCGCTCGTCAACTCCCAGACGATGACGCCCACCGAGGTCACCGCCTACCGCGAGGCCCTGAAGAAGGCCGACATCTCGCTCAACCCGAAGTTCGGCACGCTGACCCCGGTCGACCAGGCCCCGGTCTACTTCACCTTCGGCACCTCGAACCCGAACTGGATCAAGCCCGGCTCGACCAACGCCGCGACGGGCGCGACGCCCACCCCGGCCGAGACGACCGCGCCCTGACCGGCCGCCTGGTCCTGCTCGTCTCGACGCCGCGCATCGCGCCGGGGCTGCTGACGCGCGAGGCCTGGGCCACGCTCGAGGGTGCCACCGTCGTGTGGGGCCTGCCCGACGAGCCGCAGGTCGCGGCGATCGCCGAGGCCGGCCTCGAGGTGGGCCTGCCCGACCTCGACGCGGTGGACGCGTCGGGCGTGCTCGGCGCCCCCGACCTCGCCCGCGCCCTCGTCGCCGCCACGGTCGAGGGCGACGTCGTGTGGGTCGGGTCCGCCGACGGCGACCCGGGTCTCAGCGAGGCGGTCGCCGTCGAGGTGAGCCGCCTGCCCGAGCCGCCCGACGTCGAGCTGCTCATCGCCTCCTTCGACGTGCCGGGCTCGCGGCTGCTCGACGTCGTGGCCGTCATGGACCGGCTCCGCTCGCCGGGTGGCTGCCCGTGGGACGCCGAGCAGACCCCGCAGACGCTCGTGCCCTACCTGCTCGAGGAGGCCCACGAGGCCGTCGAGGCCATCGAGTCGGGCGACCCGGCGCACGTGCGCGAGGAGCTCGGCGACCTCCTGCTCCAGGTGGCCTTCCAGGCGCGGGTCGCCGAGGAGCACGCCACCGAGCCGTTCGGCATCGACGACGTCGCCGGCGAGCTCGTCGACAAGCTGGTGCGTCGTCACCCGCACGTCTTCGCCGACGTCGAGGCCGACACCCCCGACGCCGTCGCGGCGAACTGGGACCAGATCAAGGCGGCGGAGAAGCAGCACCGGACCCACCCGGTCGAGGGTGTCCCCACCTCGCTGCCGGCCCTGGCGCGGGCCGAGAAGTACGTGGGCCGGCTCGACAGGGCCGGCCGCGGCGACCTCGTCGACGCCGCGAGCGCGGGCGAGGACGTCGGCGCTCGCCTGCTCGCGCTCGTGCGCGAGGCCCGGGCGGCCGGCATCGACGCCGAGGGCGCGCTGCGTGAGACGCTGCGTCGCCTCGCCGACGCGAGCGCCGCCACCGGCCCCGACGCGTCCTGAGCGGCCCGACGCGTCCTGAGCCGGACCCGCGCGTCCTGACAGGCGGCCCGCGGTGAAGGGGTTCGCGGGGCCACGCTGCCCGGGGGGTGACGGCGTGGCCCCGGCCCCACCCCACGGCGGGAGGGAAGCGCCGCAGGGGGCTAGGGGGCTGTATCGCGTTCTGCGCTCAGGGTTTTCATCGAGTTGCCACCGCGGACCTCAGTAGGCCCCGCGGGACGCGAGCACGGCCCGCGCGGTCCGGACGAGGATCGACAGGTCCTGCACGATGGACCAGTTGTCCACGTAGTAGAGGTCGAGGCGGACGGTGTCGTCCCACGAGAGGTCGCTGCGGCCGGACACCTGCCACAGGCCGGTCACGCCGGGGCGCACGTGGAGGCGGCGCTGCACGTCGGGGGCGTACCGGCGGACCTCCGACGGCAGGGCCGGTCGCGGCCCGACGAGGCTCATGTCACCGTTGATGACGTTGATGAGCTGGGGCAGCTCGTCGATGGAGAACCGCCGCATGAACGCGCCGACCCGGGTGATGCGCGGGTCCTTCTGCGCCTTGAAGAGGACGCCGTCGCCGTTGGCGTTGAGGTGCGTGACGCTCGAGAGTCGCGCCTCGGCGTCGACGACCATGCTGCGGAACTTCAGGCACTCGAACAGCTCCCCGTCGCGCCCGACCCGGGTCTGTCGGAAGAGCACCGGCCCGCGGTCCTGCAGCTTGACCGCGATGGCGAACGCGAGCATGACCGGCGCGGCGAGCATGAGCAGGATCGTGCCGCCGACGAAGTCGAAGGCGCGCTTGGACCACCGCGCGGCCTCGAGGCTCTGCGGAGGCTCGACGTGCACGAGCGGGAGGCCGCCGACCGGGCGCATGGACACGCGTCCGGACGAGATGTCGCTGAGGCTCGGGACGACGGCGAGCTGCACGTCGTGCCCCTCCAGCTCCCAGGCGATGCGGCGGAAGTCGATCGGGGCCGGGAAGGCGCCCTCGGTGAAGACGATGAGGTCGGCCTCGGTGTCGAGGGCCGACTCCGCGACGCGCGTGGTCGTGCCGACGACCGGGACCCCGCCCGGCGTCTCCGTCACGGGGTTGGACGAGGGCACGAGCGCGCCGACGATCTCGTAGCCGAGCCAGCTCTCCCGGTGGAGGACGGAGGCGACGTCGTCGACGTGCGAGGGCGACCCGGCGAGGACGACCCTGGTGAGCAGGTGCCCGTGGCCGTGCGCCCGGCGTGCCAGTCGCCGCGCCCCCCAGCGCCACGTCAGCTGCACGGGGACGCCGATGACGAACAGCAGCACGAAGAAGCCGCGGGACAGGTTCATCTGGGCCAGGTAGCTCGTGATGCCGATGCCGCCGGCCACGAACCCGGCCGCGACGAGGACCTTGGCGTATTCCGTCGTCCCGACGCCGAGGTTGCTCCGGGCGTAGCTGCCCACGAAGGCCAGGCAGAGCATCCAGCCGACGACGATCCACGGGCCCGCCGCCTGGGCGATGGCCTGGACGTCGTTGGTCACGACGAAGATCGGCAGCCGGTCGCGGCTCATCGCTGCCAGCGCCGTCGCCGCCACGATGACCACGAGGTCACCGGCGGCCATGACGAGCTGGAGCAGACGCACTCCGCGTGATCGGTTCGACAGCGGTTGCGCCGTCGGACGAGCGCTCACGTCGACGGCATAGCCCCCGACTTCACGCATGGGTACAGCCATGGAACACCCCCACCCCTGGACGCCCCCTCGGCGTCACGCACCTCGGTACTCCCACCCCCCCGGATGGATGTCCTGAGTATGTCGAAGATTGGTCAAGGCAAGGTAAGGAAACGGTAAAACCAGCGGTGTTCTTGCACTGATGTTCTGATTGTCCCGGACAGACCATCCTAAACCGGACACTGCCCACGTCTCCCGACGATCCCGACCATCCAGACCATCGCCTCATCGGCCCATCGACCGGGCGGTGACCGCATGCCGGGTCGGTCCGACGGCCCGCCGCTCGCACGGGCTACGCTCGGTGGCGACAGCGGCCGGACACCGGCCGCACCCCGTCTCGAGCACCACCACAGGAGAGTCAGTGGCCAGCATTGAGGAGATCGGAGCCCGGGAGATCCTGGACTCGCGCGGCAACCCCACCGTGGAGGTCGAGATCCGTCTCGACGACGGCACGTTCGCCCGCGCGGCCGTCCCGTCGGGCGCCTCCACCGGCGCCTTCGAGGCGTCCGAGCGTCGCGACGGCGACAAGGGCCGCTACCTCGGCAAGGGCGTCGAGCAGGCCGTCGACGCCGTCATCGAGGAGATCAACCCGCGCCTCGTCGGCTTCGACGCGAGCGAGCAGCGGCTCATCGACGCCGAGATGCTCGCGCTCGACGGCTCGGCCAACAAGGAGACCCTCGGCGCCAACGCCATCCTCGGCGTCTCGCTCGCCGTCGCGCACGCCGCAGCCGAGTCGGCCGGCCTGCCGCTGTTCCGCTACGTCGGCGGTCCCAACGCGCACGTCCTGCCCGTGCCGATGATGAACATCCTCAACGGTGGGTCGCACGCCGACTCCAACGTCGACATCCAGGAGTTCATGATCGCCCCGATCGGCGCGCCGAGCTTCCGCGAGGCGCTGCGCTGGGGCGCCGAGGTCTACCACGCCCTGAAGAAGGT
>JAEWFB010000319.1 GCA_023389095.1 Actinomycetes bacterium | reverse complement strand
CGCTCGTGTGGTCCGGGCACGTCACGAACGACACCGTCGCGCCGCTGCGCGCGCTGCTCTCCGGCGGCCGCACCGCCCACAAGCGCACGACCTCGGTGCCGCGGTCGGCCCGGTACACCTCGCGTCGTGGGTCGCTCGGCCGGTTCGGTTCTCTCCGGGGGGCGCTGGCCGCATCGTCGCCCGGGCAGGTCGAGGCCGCCGAGGCGGCCGCGGCGGGTCGGGCGCTGCAGGCCGGCCGTGCCGCAGGGTCGGGGCCGCCGACCGGAGTCGGGAGGTGGACCCTGCTACCCCTCGCCGAGACCGACCCGACGGTCCGGGCCGTCACGGCCGCCGAGCTGCTGCTCGACCGGTACGGCGTGCTGACCCGCGGGTCGGTCGTCAGCGAGGAGGTGCCCGGCGGGTTCGCCGCCGTGTACCGGGTGCTCGCCGCCGCCGAGGAAGCCGGCAAGGTGCGCCGCGGCTACTTCGTCGAGGGTCTCGGCGCATCGCAGTTCGCCTCCACCGGCGCCGTCGACCGCCTGCGCGCGGTGTCCCGGCCGCCCGGGGCCGAGGTCGGCGTCGTGCCCGCGCTCGTCCTGGCCGCCAGCGACCCCGCCAACCCCTACGGCGCATCCATCGGCTGGCCCGAGCGCGGCGTCACCGACGCCACCGACGAGGCGGCAGAAGGTACCTCGCGTCGCAAGGGCCACCAGCCCGGGCGCAAGGCCGGGGCGCTCGTCGTCCTCGTCGACGGGGCGCTCGTGCTCTACGTCGAGCGCGGCGGCAAGACGATGCTCTGCTGGTCCGACGAGCTCGAGCGGCTCCAGCCGGCCGCCGACGCCCTGGCGCTCGCGGTGCGCGAAGGCGCCCTCGGGCGGCTCACCGTCGAGAAGGCCGACGGCGCCTCGGTGCTCGGCTCGGGTCACCCGCTCGTGCAGGCGCTGTCCGACGCCGGGTTCCACATGACCCCGCGCGGACTGCGCCTGCGCCGGTGAGCGGCTAGCACTTCTCCCAGTAGCCGGGGGAGGACTGCTCGAGCGTCGCGGTGTAGTAGGTGTTGTAGAGCCCGAGGTTCTGGTTCGAGCCGAGGGCGTAGGCGTACCCGCCCGACTGGTAGGCGCGCCCGGCCACGACGTGGTCGTAGTTGCTCGAGGTGATGCAGACGGGTGGCGTTGTCGTGGTGGGTGGTGGCGTGGTGGTCGTGGTCGGTGGCGGGGTCGTGGTCGGTGGCGGGGTGGCGCCGCCGTCGAGGCCGAAGAACTGCACGTCGTAGTTCGCCGCACAGACGGTGTCGATGAAGTACGCGCCTGCCGTGCCGCACTGGTTGGGTCCCGTGCCCGGGTCGACGGCGGTGCCGTGCCCCATGCCCTGGACCCGGGTGACGCGGACCGAGCCGCCGTAGTCCTCCCACGTGACGCCGCTGCTGATCGTGCCCGTCGACGTCGGGGTCTGCGAGACGCCGTTCACGTCGGTGAACTGGTCACGCAGCTCGGTGGCGTTCATCGGCGCGACGGTCGTGTCGTTCGTGCCCTGCCAGATCGCGACCCTGGGCCGCGGGCCGGAGTAGCCGGAGTCGGCCGCGCGGACGAGGTCATCCCAGGCCTCGGGGGTCTTGTCGACGCCCGGGTTCATGCACGTGTAGGCCTCGAGCGAGCTCGTGGCGCAGCGGTAGGGCAGGCCGGCGTTGATCGAGCCGCCGGCGAACCTGTCGGGGTAGGTCGCGAGCATGACCGCGGTCATCGCGGCACCCGCCGACAGGCCCGTGACGTAGACGCGCGAGCGGTCCGAGCCGTACGTCGAGACGGCGTAGTCGACCATCTGGGCGATGCTCGCCGCCTCGCCCTGGCCACGCGTCGTGTCCCCGGTCTGGAACCAGTTGAAGCACGAGCTGCTGTTGTTGGCGCTGCTCTGCTCGGCGAGCACGAGCGCGAAGCCGTACCGGTCGGCGAACGTGCGCCAGCCCGAGCCGTTGAAGTACGTCGTCGCGTCCTGCGTGCAGCCGTGCAGCTCGACGACGACGGGCGCACCGGCCGGGAGACCGTCGGGCCGGTAGCTGTACATCGCCAGCGCGCCCGGGTTGCTGCCGAACCCGGTGACCTGCCGGAGCGTCGCGGCGTTCGCGGGCGGAGCGTCGACCACGAGCAGCGTCACCGCCACCGCCGTGACGAGGGAGAGCACCGCCGCGAGGGCGCGGACGGCCCGGCCGGGGTGCATCGGGTGCAGCCGGTGGAGCGTGATGGTGCGGGTGGAGCTCATCGTCGCCTCCGTTGCGGGCATCGCCGTCGGTGCCCGTCTCGTCACGATGGCACCGGTGGCCGGAGACCGGTGTGGGACGAACCACCACGAGACGGGTACGCCGTTGGTCGTCCGGGCCATTGACCCCGGACGCCGGCCGTGGGCACGCGCGCGAGAGCGGCCGCGACGTAGGCTGGCGCGGGAGGTGGGACGTGCCGGAGGGCGACACCGTGTGGCGCACGGCGCAGCGGCTGCACGCGGCCCTTGCCGGACGCGTCATCGTCGAGGCCGACCTGCGCTGGCCCGAGATCTCGACGGCCGACCTGCGCGGTCGCTCGACCCTCGAGGTCGTCAGCCGCGGCAAGCACCTCCTTCACCGCGTCGAGGGCGGCGTCACACTGCACTCGCACCTGCGGATGGAGGGCCAGTGGCGCATCGAGGCGACGCCGTCGCTGGCTGACCGGTGGCGCCGCAACCCGCAGCTGCGGGCCCTCGTGTCGGCGCCCGACTGGACGGCGCTCGGGCTCCGGCTCGGGATGCTCGACCTCGTCCCGACCGACCGCGAGGGCGACCTCGTCGGCCACCTCGGACCCGACGTCCTGGGCCCGGACTGGGACCGGGACCGCGCGGTGTCGAACGTGCTCGCCGCACCGGCCCCGATCGGGGCCGCCCTGCTCGACCAGCGCAACCTCGCCGGCGTCGGCACCATGTGGTGCGCCGAGGCGCTCTTCCTCGAGCGCGTCCACCCGTGGGGCCTTCCGGTCGAGCTCGGGCGCGACACGGTCGAGCGCGTGGTCGACCGGGCCCACCGGCTCATCGACCAGGGCCGGCACCATGCCGTGCAGTCGAGCACGGGCAGTCGCCGCCTCGACGAGGCGCACTACGTCCACGCCCGCAGCGGGCGGCCGTGCCGCAGGTGCGGCACGACGGTGCGCGTGGCGCCCATCGGCGTCCCACCGCAGGAGCGGACGATGTTCTACTGCCCGTCCTGCCAGGGAGGCCTCGGGCCCACCGACGACGGCCGTCGGCAGAACCCCCTCGGTTCGAACGGGGGCGCGCGGCGTTCGCGGCGTTCGTACTGAGAGTTCGACCGGACTCCACCCGATGGGGTGCCGGTCGTCGGTGGCCGGTCCTAACCTGTTGCACGTCCCGCTCCGAACCGGAGCGACCTGCGAAGGAGCATGTGATGACCTCTCGGCTCAACCCGTACATCTCGTTCAAGGACAACGCCCGCGAGGCGATGGAGTTCTACAAGTCGGTCTTCGGCGGCGAGCTGGCGCTCAGCACGTTCGGGGAGTTCGGGCAGGAGGGCGAAGGCTCCGACGGCATCATGCACGCCCAGCTCGAGACGCCGTCGGGCTTCACCCTCATGGCGGCCGACACCCCGCCGCAGATGGAGTACCGGTCCGGCTCGGCCATCACGGTCAGCCTGAGCGGCGACGACGAGTCCGACCTCAAGGGCTGGTGGGACGGGCTCGCCGACGGGGGGACCGTCCAGATGCCGCTCGAGAAGCAGATGTGGGGTGACACCTTCGGCATGCTCACCGACAAGTACGGCGTCGACTGGATGGTCAACATCGCCGGCGGCGACAACGCCGGCGGCGGCCAGGGCTGAGCTCAGGCGTCGAGCCGCGCCAGCTGACGCTCCAGCTCGGCGCCCTCGACGAGGTCGGCATGGGTGCCGGCCGCGCCGCACGCCCACGCACCCGCCACGGCGCCGGCGCGTGCGGCGTGGCACACCGACCCACCCGCGAGCCACGTGCGCAGGAAGCCCGAGACGTACGCGTCCCCGGCGCCGTTCGAGTCGACGACGACGCGTCCGGGCAGGTCGAGCGCGGGCACGGCGAAGCGCGCGCCGTCGCGCACCGTGACCCGGCTGCCGTGTGCGCCGTCCATGACGACGACGATGCGGGCCCGCCCGCGCGCGAGGACGTCCGCGACGACCTCGTCCTCCCGGTCGCCCAGCGCCGACCCGGACACGAAGACGACGTCGGCGGCGTCGGCGAACGGCCGGTGGTGCGGGTTGTGGCCGTCCCAGTCGTGCAGGTCGGTCGAGGTGCTCAGGCCCCGCCGGGTCGCCTCCTCGAGGGCGTGCACCGTCCACGGCATGATCGACGCGTGCACGTGCCGGGCGCCCGGCCCGGCGTCGAGCGCGTCCAGCGCAGCGACCCACAACGACGCGTCGGGGACGAGGTCGTAGGGGTGTCGCGGGTCGTAGAGGGACAGCCGGCGCCCGGTGGGGTCGACGAGGTTGACGGCCCGGCGGGTGCCGCTCGGGTGGATGACGGTGTCGAACGGGATGCCCTCTGCGACAAGGCGGTCGAGCACGAGCCTGCCCTCGTGGTCCTGGCCGAGGACGTCGACGATCCGGGTGGGTGTGCCGAGCCGGTGCAGGCCGAGGGCGACGCCGGTGCCGGTGTGGCCGACGTGCATGTCGATGGGCGGCACGACGTGGGAGTCGGCCAGGGGGACGGGCAGCTCACTGACCCGCACGATGGTGTCGACGCCGGTGCCGCCGACGACGAGGACACCGCACGCGTCGACGGGTCCGTAGGCCTGCGGGTCGTTGCTCACGGCACCTCCTGGGGTCGGATCACGGGGATGCGGCGCACGTCGGGGGCGGCGAGCCGCTCCTCGTTGGCCTCGGAGTCGACGAGCTCCTTCTGCGACTCGAGCTCGGCCTCGACGCGGGCGAGGTAGGCCGACACCTCGGCGTCGACGCGCTCCGTGTCCCAGCCGAGCACGGGGGCGACGATCTCGGCCACGGCCCGGGCGCAGTCGACCCCGCGGCTGGGGGTCTCGATCGAGATCCGGGTGCGCCGGGCCAGCAGGTCGTCGAGGTGCAGGGCCGCCTCGTGCGTCGCCGCGTAGAGCACCTCGACCTTGAGGTACTCCTCGGCACCGGGGAGGGGCTCATACAGGCCGCGGTCGTCCTCGGCCAGGGCGAACAGCTCGTGGACGAGCGAGCCGTACCGCTCGAGCAGGTGCGTGACGCGCCACACCGGCAGGTCCTGGTGGCGCGCGAGCCGGTCGATCTGGTTGACGAGGGCCACGTAGCCCTCGGCCCCGGACAGCGGGATGAACTCGGTGACGCTTCCCGGCACGTCGCCCCCGACGTCCTCGGCAGCGGCGTCGACCGCGTCGGCGGCCATGACGCGGTAGGTGGTGTACTTGCCGCCCGCGATGGACACGAGGCCCGGCTGGGGGCGGGCGACGGCGTGCTCGCGCGACAGCTGGCTCGTGTCCTCGCTCTCGCCGGACAGCAGGGGGCGCAGACCGGCGTAGACGCCCTGGATGTCGTCGTGGGTCAGCGGCACCTTCAGGACGGCGTTGATGTGCTCGAGGATGTAGTCGATGTCGGACTTGGTGGCGGCGGGGTGCGACCGGTCGAGGTCCCAGTCGGTGTCGGTGGTGCCGATGATCCAGTGGGTGTTCCACGGGATGACGAAGAGCACCGACTTCTCCGTGCGCAGGATCAGGCCGGTCTCGGAGTTGATCCGGTCGCGCGCGACGACGATGTGCACGCCCTTGCTCGCGCGCACGTGGAAGCGGCCGCGGCCGCCGGCCATCGCCTGGATGTCGTCGGTCCACACCCCGGTGCAGTTGATGACGACGGACGCGTGGACCTCGGTGCGTGCGCCGGTCTCGACGTCCTCGACGACGGCGCCGACGACCCGCTCGCCGGCCCGCAGCAGGTCGACGACCCGGGCGCTCGACACGACGGTGGCCCCGTAGGCGGCCGCCGTGCGGACCGTCGTCAGCGTGTGCCGGGCGTCGTCGGCCTGGGCGTCGTAGTAGAGCAGGCCGCCGGTCAGCGACTCGCGCTTGAGGGCAGGGGCGAGCTTGAGGGCGCCCGTTCGGGTCAGCTGCTTGTGCCGCGGGACCGAGCGCGCGCCACCCATCGAGTCGTAGAGCGTGAGGCCCGCCGTGACGTACGGGCGCTCCCACCCGCGTGCGGTGAGCGGGTAGAGGAAGGAGACCGGCTTGACGAGGTGCGGGGCGATCCGGCTCAGCATGAGCTCGCGCTCCCTGAGCGCTTCGCGGACGAGGTCGAAGTTCATCTGCTCGAGGTAGCGCAGGCCGCCGTGGAAGAGCTTCGACGAGCGGGAGGACGTGCCGGAGCCGAAGTCGCGCTGCTCGACGAGCGCCGTGGACAGCCCGCGCGTCGCGGCGTCGAGGGCGGTGCCGGCACCGGTGACGCCGCCGCCGATGACGAGCACGTCGAACTGCTTGGCGGCCAGTCGCTTCCACGCCGCGGCGCGGTAGTCGAGGTCGAGGCGGACGGGGCTGGTCATCGATCCCCCTTTCGAGTCGGACGGACCCGAACCCACCCTAACCGGCACCCGCCGTCCTCAGCCGAGGCTGGCCCGCGGCCGGTCCCCGTCCTCGTTCTCGACGACGACGTCGAGGTGCCGCCACGTCCCGAGCCGGCCCGCCTCGCACACCCGGGGTTCACCGGCGGGCCGAAAGCGCACGGTCGTCCCCGTCGTGCGGATGGCATCGGGCGCCTCGGGGACCGGGACGAGGTCGGTGACCGGGATGCCGTAGGCGTAGGTCTGGGTCCAGCTGCCCTCGAGGCGGCGGTTGGTGTGCACGAGCGACTCGCTCAGGGCCGCCACGACGGACATTCCGCGTCACGGCAGCCCATCGGGCAAGAGCGGCGCGTCCGCGACGTCGAAGAACCTCAGGTCGCGGGTGGCCATGATCGGCTTGCGGACGGTGTGTCCCGACGCATCGACCCTGGTGTCGGTGCCCCGCCCGTCGTCGGCCACCGACACCGAACCGTCGGCGTGGAAGGTCACGACGCACCGGCCGGTCCGTCCGGCGCTCTCGGCCTCGTCGTCGGCGTAGGCGAGCACCTCGAGAACCTGGTGGGTCACGCCACCAGGTGCGAGTTCGGCGGCCCGCGCACGCACGTCGGTGAGGTGTTCGGCGTCGACGGTGCCGGCCCAGTCGTGGGTCGTGTTGCGCCATGGCTCGGTCACCGGGACAGTCTGGCTTCCCCGTGGGTCAGAACGGCGGTGGACGTTCGGGTTCCGGGTCGCGCCCTGGCTCCGGCGGCCCCGTTCTGGGTGGAGTCGTGCGGGGGTCGACTCCGGGGTCGGTGAGGGCTTCGCGCCAGTTCTTGGGGTAGGTGAGGTAGTCGCGGCCGGCCAGGGTGGTCCAGTGCACGACGCCGGCGGGACTCGTCTCGCCGCCGGGGTCCTCGCGTCTGGCGGTCCAGGCGCCGGCGGTCTTGGGGTGGTGGCAGCCGC
>JAEWFB010000572.1 GCA_023389095.1 Actinomycetes bacterium | reverse complement strand
TGGACCTCCAGGACGACGCCGTGACCGTCGGCTACCGCCTCCACCCCCAGCCCGGCTGGGACTGGCACCTCGACCTGCGCACCACCTACCTGCTCGACGACTCCGGCCTCGTCGTCACCGTGGCGGCGCGCAACGTCGGCACCGAGCCGGCGCCGTTCGGCTACGGCGCCCACCCCTACCTCGCCATCGGCGACACGCTCCTGTCCGACGTGCGCCTCCGGGTGCCCGCCGCCACCCGCGTCGACGTCGACGAGAGGCTGCTGCCGACCGGCACGACACCGGTCGCCGGCACCGCCCAGGACTTCCTCGCGGGCCGCACCGTCGGCGACACGGACCTCGACACCGCGTTCACCGACGTGGTCCGCGACGACGACGGCGCCTGGCGCGCGAGCGTCGGCACGGCGTCCGGCGAGCTGACGCTCTGGGCCGACGAGTCCTTCCCGTGGCTGCAGGTCTTCACCGCGGTGGCGCGCGACCGCAAGGGCGTGCCCGGCATCGCCGTCGAGCCGATGAGCTGCCCCGCGGAGGCCTTCAACTCCGGCGACGGCCTCGTCGTGCTCGAACCCGGGCAGGAGTGGACCGGCACGTGGGGGATCAGCCCGGGCGAGGCGTCCGGCTGAGCCCGGCGCCGGGCGCGGTGGGAGCGCCGTCGCCGGTGGAGCGGCGAATCCCGTTTGCGCCGAGCCGTTAGGCTGGAGCAGAGCGCAAGGAGCGTCATCGAGTCGTGCCCGGGGAGGGCCGACCGACCGAGATCAACGAGGTGGGCTGTGCCGACTGGCAAGGTCAGGTTCTACGACGCGGACAAGGGCTTCGGATTCATCGCCGAGGACGACGGCCGCGACGTCTTCCTGCACGCGAACGCGCTTCCCGAGGGTGTGACGACCCTCAAGAAGGGCGCTCGCGTCGAGTTCGGCGTCGTCGAGGGCCGCAAGGGCGCCCAGGCGCTGCAGGTCAAGGTGCTCGAGCCCACCCAGTCGGTCGCCGCCAACATCACCAAGCGCGAGCGCAAGTCCACCGAGGACCTCACCGTCATCATCGAGGACGTCGTGCAGCTGCTCGACGGGGTGGGCAACACCTACCGTGCCGGTCGCCGCCCCGAGCGGAAGCTGGCCTCGAACGTCGCGCGAGCACTGCGCGGCCTGGCCGACGAGCTGGAGAAGTGACGGCGATGATCGCCAGCGCCACGAAGCAGGACGCCGTGCTCGCCTCGGCCCTCGACCTCGCCCGCGGGGCCCTCGACGGGATCGCCGAACCCGGCACCGTCGGCGAGCACCTCGGTGTCGAGGCCCTCGGCGAGCGCCTGGCCATGCACTGGTTCGCCTGCACGTCGCCCGGCTACCGCGGCTGGCGCTGGGGCGTCAGCGTCGCCCGCGTGCCGCGCGGCAAGGTGGCCACGGTCTGCGAGACCAACCTGCTGCCGGGCCCCGACGCCGTCCTCGCGCCCGAGTGGGTGCCGTACGCCGACCGGCTCGCCCCGGGCGACCTCGGCGCCGGCGACGTGCTGCCCTACCGCCTCGACGACCCCAACCTCGAGGCCGGCTTCGAGGCCACCGGCGACGAGGACGTCGACCAGGTGGCGCTCGTCGAGCTCGGCCTCGGGCGCCGGCGGGTCCTGTCGGCCGAGGGCCGCGAGTCCGCCGCGTCGCGCTGGTACGAGGGCGACAACGGCCCGGCCTCCGAGGTCGCGCAGAAGGCGTCCGACCGGTGCTCGTCGTGCGGCTACTTCGTGCCGATGGCGGGCGCGCTGCGGGCCGTCTTCGGCGTCTGTGCCAACGAGTGGAGCCCCTCGGACGGACGCGTCGTCAGCCTCGACCACGGCTGCGGCGCGCACTCGGAGACCGACGTCGACCACCCGGCCCCGGTGCCGGTCGGAGACCCCGTCGTCGACGAGCTGGCCGTCGACCTCGAGCCGGTGGAGCGCCGGACGCCCCCGGCCGACGCGTCCACACCCGACGCGTCCACCCCGGACGCGTCCACGCCCGACGCGTCCACGCCCGACGCGTCGACAGACGACGACACCGCCCACGCAGACGACGCCCCCGACGCAGACAACACCGCCGCCGACGCGTCCGTCCCTGACCAGCGAGACTGATCGACTCCTACGCAACACACCGAGTAGCTGCCAACCGGCTTTGGAATAACCCGAACGGTTTGGCAACTACTCGGTGTGTTGCGGGTCCAGCGCGTCCGTGACCCAGCGACCCAGCGACCTCGTGGCCAAGTGACCCAGCGATCTCGTGGCCCGGTGACTGAGTGACCCGGTGACGCGAGTCCGGACGCGGATGCGTCAGCCGGCGTCGGCGGCGTTGCCGCGGCCGCGGCGCAGGTAGCTCCAGCCGATGCCGCCGAGCACGATGCCGGAGACGCACGCCCAGGGCCACCAGCTCCGGTCGCCGGTGTGCAGCGCGGGGACCACGAGCACGACGAGCAGCGCCACGACCCACGCGAGGATGCCGATCTCGACGATGCGGCGCATCGGCACCGGCAGCGGGCGCAGCTCCTCGGCGGGAGCCGGGGTCACGTCGTGCTGCGGGTCGTCCGCGGCGTTCTGGTCGGTCACGCAGCACAGCCTAGGGTCTGCTCGCGCGCCCGAATCGTCCCCCCATCGATCCGCCACTATGGTGTGCGCCATGTCGACCGATACCCACGCTCGCTCGGGCGTCTCCGGGGTCGACGCCTTCTTCCGGATCACCGAGCGCGGGTCGACCCTCGCCCGCGAGGTCCGCGGTGGCGTCGTCACCTTCTTCACGATGGCCTACATCGTCGTGCTCAACCCGATCATCCTCTCCGGCGTCATCGACGGCTCGGGCACGATGATCGGCGGCACCACCGACCTCAACAAGAGCAAGCTGCTCGTCGCCGTCGGCACCGCCGTCATCGCCGGCGTCATGTCGATCCTCATGGGTCTGGTCGCCAACTTCCCGATCGCGCTCGCCGCGGGCCTCGGCATCAACGGCCTGATCACCGGCATGGTCCTGACCCACCAGGCCGAGAAGATCACCTTCGCCGACCTCATGGGCCTCGTCGTCATCGAGGGCGTCATCATCCTCGTGCTCGTGCTCACCGGGTTCCGCAAGGCGGTCTTCAAGGCCATCCCCGCGCCGCTCAAGGTCGCGATCTCGGTCGGGATCGGCCTGTTCATCGCCTACATCGGTGTCATCGACGCCGGGTTCGCGCGCCGCCCGAGCTCGCCCGGCTCGGTGCCGAGCGAGCTCGGCATCGGCGGCAGCCTCGACGGCTGGCCCACGCTCGTCTTCGTCGTCGGCGTCTTCCTCATCGGGGTGCTGCTGATCCGCAAGGTCAAGGGCGCGATCCTCATCGGCATCGTCGGGGCGACGGTCCTGGCCATGGTCCTCGAGGCGATCTTCCACATCGGCCCGCGGGTCTTCGACGGCAAGGGCGCGCTGACCAACCCGTCGGCGTGGTCACTCACGGTGCCGAAGCTGCCCGACTCGGTCACCCAGACACCCGACCTCGGCATCCTCGGCCAGTTCAGCCTGCTCGGCTCGTTCGAGAAGCTCGGCATCGTCACCGCCGTCATGTTCGTCTTCTCGCTGCTGCTCGCCGACTTCTTCGACACGATGGGCACCGTCGTGGCCATCGGCACCGAGGCCCGGCTGCTCGACGAGGACGGCAACCCGCCGCACACCGACCGCATCCTCGTCGTCGACTC
>JAEWFB010000534.1 GCA_023389095.1 Actinomycetes bacterium | reverse complement strand
GACGGCACGGCCAAGGGCGGCATCGTCGTCGCCGTCCAGCGCCAGCTCGGCGTGCCGGTCAAGCTCGTCGGCCTGGGGGAGGGCCCCGACGACCTCGCCCCGTTCGACCCCGAGGCGTTCGTCGACGCGATCCTCGCCTGAAGCGACCTGCGTGCTGCCTCGTCCAGCGGGCGGGCGGGGGAGTCCACGATCCGGACAGCCACGGTGGGGGAAACCGCCCGCTAACACCGGCCGTCGCTTGTTGACATGGCTGTAACAAAGGGCGCGGTCGCCCGAAATTCCGTCCGTCCATCGTTCTCGCCATGAGCGCACTTACCTACGTGACGGCAGACGCGCCGTTCACCGACAGCGGGAACACCGCGTGGGTCCTGGCAGCGGCCGCACTGGTCCTGTTCATGACGCCCGGTCTCGCCCTCTTCTACGGCGGCATGGTCCGCACCAAGAGCGTCCTCAACATGATGATGATGTCGTTCATCACGATGGGCACGGTCGGCACGGTGTGGATCCTCTGGGGCTACAGCGAGACGTTCGGCAACGACGTCGCCGGTGGTCTCCTCGGCAATCCCTTCGAACACTTCGGGCTCAAGGGCGTGCTCGATGCCATCTACGGCTACGTACCGGCCTCCGGCGGCACGCCGGCGGCCGGCGGCATCCCCGGGGGTGCCTTCGTCGCCTTCCAGGTGGTCTTCGCGATCATCGCCGTGGCCCTCGTGTCGGGCGCCATCGCCGACCGGGCCAAGTTCGTCACGTGGACCGTCTTCACGGTGATCTGGGCGACGCTCGTCTACTTCCCCGCGGCCCACTGGGTCTTCGCCTTCAACGGCTTCGCGGCCGAGACGGGCGGCTGGATCGCCAACAAGGCCGAGGGGCTCTTCCTCGGTGGTGCCGGCGCCTACGACTTCGCGGGTGGCACGGCCATCCACATCAACGCCGGTGTCGCGGGCCTCGCCCTGGCGATCCTGCTCCGCAAGCGCGTCGGGTGGCCCAAGGAGTCCATGCGGCCGCACAACCTCACCCTGGTCATGATCGGTGCCGGCATCCTGTGGTTCGGCTGGTTCGGCTTCAACGCCGGCTCGGCCCTCAGCGCCGGCACGCTGGCCGCGGGCGTGTGGGTCAACACCCTCGGCGCCACCTGCACGGCCATGCTCGGCTGGCTCATCACGGAGAAGATCCGCGACGGCCACGCCACGTCGCTCGGTGCGGCCTCCGGTGTCGTCGCCGGCCTGGTCGCCATCACCCCGGCCTGCGCCACGGTCTCTCCGTGGGGCGCCCTCGTCGTCGGTCTCGCGGCGGGTGTGGGCTGTGCCCTGGCGGTCGGCCTCAAGTTCCGCTTCGGCTTCGACGACAGCCTCGACGTGGTCGGCGTCCACCTGGTCGGCGGCCTCATCGGCACCCTGCTCATCGGCTTCCTCGCCGACGCGACCAACAGCCCGACCGGCACGGCCGGGATCAAGATGAACGACGGTCTCTTCTTCGGCGGAGGCTTCGGACAGCTCTGGGCCCAGACCCTCGGCGCCGGCGCGGTGCTCATCTACTCCTTCGTGGTGACCTTCGTCATCGGCTGGGTCCTGCACAAGACCATGGGCTTCACCATCTCCGAGGAGGAGGAGGTCAGCGGCATCGACCTGCTGGAGCACGCGGAGACCGCGTACGACCTCGGCTCGTTCACGGGTGGCAGCCGTAGCCTGCCCACCTCGGGCGTCGTGGCCGAACGAACCCGACAGCCCGTCGCCGACGAGCAGTCCTCCAAGGAAGGGGCATCCGCGTGAAGCTCATCACCGCCATCATCAAGCCGCACCAGCTCGACGAGGTGAAGGAGGCCCTCGAGGCCTTCGGGGTCGCCGGCATGACGATCAGCGAGGCGAGCGGCTACGGCCGCCAGCGCGGTCACAGCGAGGTGTACCGCGGCGCCGAGTACACGGTCGACTTCGTGCCGAAGGTCCGCCTCGAGGTGCTCGTCGACGACGTGGACGCCTCCGACGTCGTCGACGTCATCCTCAAGGCGGCCCAGACCGGTCGCATCGGTGACGGCAAGATCTGGGCCGTCCCCGTCGACGAGGTCGTCCGGGTCCGCACCGGGGAGCGTGGCGTCGACGCGCTCTGAGCGTCGGCCCACCCTCCAGCACCACCGCACCGCACCACCGCACGCACACGCACCACAAGGGGACGGCGAGAACCTGACATGACGGATGTGACCACCCGACGTCTGGACCTCGCCGGAACCCGGACCTTCGCGACGCCCGGCGCCGGCCCCACCCGGCGCCGGGCGCTCGCGGAGTTCGGCTTCGGGTGGCTCCAGGAGCTCTGGCGCGAGGCCTGCGCGGGACGACGCCACGCCGGCGTCGCGCTGGCCGCGGTCGGCTCGCTGGCCCGGGGCGACGGCGGGCCCCTCAGCGACTACGACCTCGTCCTCGTGCACCACCCGCGCGGCCTGTCGGGCAAGGAGGTCGGCGCCTTCGCCGACAAGCTCTGGTACCCGATCTGGGACGCCGGGGTGAAGCTCGACCACAGCGTCCGAACCGTCGCCGACTGCCGGGCCGTGGCGTCCGAGGACCTCTCGGCCGCGGTCGGCCTGCTCGACCTGACGCACGTGGCGGGCGATGCCGACGTCGTCAACGCGGCCCGCTCCACGGTCGCCCACGACTGGCGGGCCAACGCCCGCACCCGCCTCGGCGAGATGCAGGACTCGGTGATCCAGCGGCACGCCCGGCAGGGCGACCTCGCGCACCTCATCGAGCCCGACCTCAAGGAGGCCCACGGCGGCCTGCGCGACATGTCGGTGCTCCGGGCCCTGACGGCGGCGTGGCTCACCGACCGCCCGCACGGCGAGGTCGACGAGGCCTATGAGCGCATTCTGGACGTGCGCGACGCCATCCACGTCGTCACCGGTCGCGGGCGCGACCGGCTGACCCGCGACGACCAGGACGCGTGCGCGGCGCTGCTCGGCTACACCGACGCCGACGACCTGCTCACCGACCTGTCGACGTCCGCGCGCACCATCGCCTACGCCGTGGACGGCACCCTGCGCCGGGCGATGCAGTCCCAGCGCGCCCGCACCCTGCGCGTCGGGCCGCGTCGGCCGCAGCTCGCGCCGCTCGGCTACGGGCTCTACCGCCACGACGGCGAGGCCGTCCTCGGGCCGTCGGCCGACCTCGCGTCCGACCCGATCATCCCGCTGCGGGCCGCCGTCGTCGCCGCCCGCGGGGGCATCCCGCTGTCGCCCACCACGCTGAAGAACCTTGCGGCACAAGCGCCCCCGATGCCGGAGCCCTGGCCGGAGGTCGCCCGCAACCTCTTCGCCGACCTCCTGGCGGCCGGGCCCGGGCTCGTCACAGTGTGGGAGGGTCTCGACCTGTCCGGCGTCATCGAGCGCTGGATCCCGGAGTGGGGCATCGTGCGCAGCCGGCCACAACGCAACGCCGTGCACCGGCACACCGTCGACCGCCACCTCATCGAGACCGTCGTCGCCGCGAGCGGCATGGTCCGCGACGTCGCCCGCCCCGACCTGCTCATGCTCGCCGCCGTGCTCCACGACATCGGCAAGGTGCCGGGCGCCCAGGACCACTCGGCCACGGGGGCGCAGATCGCCGACATCGTCCTGCGGCGCATGGGCGTCACCGACGCCGACCGCACGATCGTCGTGCGGCTCGTCCGCGAGCACCTGACCCTCGTCGACCTCGCGACCCGACGCGACCCGGAGGACCCGGCCACCATCACGGCCCTGTCCGACGCCGTCGACGGCTCGCTGACGACACTCGACCTGCTGCGCGCCCTCACCGAGGCGGACGCGTCGGCGGCCGGCCCCAAGGCGTGGAGCGACTGGCGGGCCGGGCTCGTCACGCGCCTGCACGACGCCTGCCGGTCGGCCCTCAGCGCCCGCACGGATGGGGAGGGGCCCATCGTCGTGGAACCGATGGAGAGCGTGCCGCTATCGGCGGAGGCGCAGGGACGCGTCGCCTCGGGGGAGCCGTACGTCACCGTGACCTCGTTGGGCGGCGCCCACCGCATCGACATCGTCGACCGCGACCGCGCCGGCCTCTTCGCCGACACCGCCGGCCTGCTGGCCGCGCACGGGTTCGTCGTTCGCTCGGCCATCGTTCGCACCCTCGAGGGCCTCGCCGTCAACGAGTGGTGGGTCGACTCGCCGAGCAGCGAGTCGCCCCTGCCCGAGGTCATCGCCCGCGACCTGACGCGGGTGGCGGCAGGGGACCGGGCGCCGCTCGGCAAGCTCCAGCGCCGCCGGTCCGCGAGTGTGCGCAGCCCCGGCTCGGGCTCGGTCGACTCGACGCGCGCCATGGTCATCAGCAGCGCGTCCGAGTCCGCGACCGTCATCGAGGTGCGCGCCACCGACCGACCCGGGCTGCTGCAGGACATCGGGATCACGCTGGCCCGGGCGTCGCTGTCGGTGCGCTCCGCGCACATCGCGACCTACGCCGGGCAGACCCTCGACACCTTCTACGTCACCGAGTTCGGCGGCGGCCAGCTGGCGCCGGCGCGGGCTGCCCAGGCCGTCGCGATGATCATCGACACCTGCGACGCCGACTGACCCCTTTCTCGCGATTCGAGGTGGTCCGCGACTGGATACGGTCGCGGACCACCTCGAACCAGCGCGGGAGGGTGGTGCCGCGTCAGTCGAGGAGGTCGGCGTCGCGCAGGTGGGTCAGCACCAGCCGGTCGCCGGCCGAGACACGGTCGCCGTCGACCGAGGTGATCCACGCGAGCTCGTCGATCTCGCGCGACGCCGCGAACGTGCCCGTGTGCGCCGCCGTGTAGCAGGTCAGGCGCACGAGCAGGCCGTCGGTACGGGCGTCGGCGAGGGCCTCGAACGTGCCGACGTGCTCGGCCGAGCCCGGGTCGACGGTGACCGTCAGCTCCTCCTCGAGCTCGCGCACGAGCGTCTCGAGGTCGCTCTCGCCCGGTTCGCGCTTGCCGCCCGGCAGGTAGAACCGGTCCCGGCCGGCGTTGCGGGCCACGAGCAGGCGCCGCTGCTCGAGATGGATCCACGCGATCTTGTCGATGAGGTCGGCCACGCGCCCACCGTATCGACGGTCTGAGCACGCCGCCGCGGCGGCTAGAGTTGCCGGGTGTTCGCATCCCTGTCTGACCGGCTGACCGCCACCTTCAAGAACCTGCGCGGCAAGGGCAGGCTCTCGGAGTCCGACGTCAACGCGACGATCCGTGACATCCGGCTCGCCCTGCTCGACGCCGACGTGGCCCTGCCCGTCGTCAAGCGCTTCACCTCGCGCGTGCGCGAGCGGGCGCTCGGTGCCGAGGTCAGCCAGGCGCTCAACCCGGCCCAGCAGGTCGTCAAGATCGTCAACGAGGAGCTCGTCGGCATCCTCGGCGGCCAGACGCGCCAGCTCCAGCTGGCCAAGCAGCCGCCGACCGTCATCCTCCTCGCTGGCCTGCAGGGCTCGGGCAAGACGACCTTCGCCGGCAAGCTCGGCCACCGCCTCAAGGAGCAGGGCCACACGCCCGTCCTCGTCGCAGCCGACCTGCAGCGACCCAACGCCGTCACCCAGCTCGAGGTCGTCGGCGAGCGTGCGGGCCTGCCCGTCTTCGCGCCCGAGCGCGGCAACATGGGCGGCCACGACGCCGTCCTCGACTCCGGCGAGGGCACCCGGTCCTTCGGCGACCCGGTCGCGGTGTCGCGGATGGGTATCGAGCACGCGCGCGCCAAGCAGTACGACGTCGTCATCGTCGACACCGCCGGCCGGCTCGCCGTCGACGCCGACCTCATGCAGCAGGCGTCCGACATCCGCGACGCGGTGCAGCCCGACGAGGTCCTCTTCGTCATCGACGCGATGATCGGCCAGGCCGCGGTCGAGACCGCCCAGGCCTTCCACGACGGCGTCGCCTTCACCGGCGTCGTGCTGTCCAAGCTCGACGGCGACGCCCGTGGTGGCGCCGCGCTGTCGGTCGCCGAGATCACCGGCGAGCCGATCATGTTCGCCTCGGTCGGTGAGAAGGTCACCGACATCGAGGTGTTCCACCCCGACCGGATGGCCAGCCGCATCCTCGACATGGGTGACGTGCTGACGCTCATCGAGCAGGCCGAGAAGGCGTTCGACAAGCGCCAGGCCGACGAGATGGCCCGCAAGTTCCTCGCCGAGGAGGACTTCACGTTCGAGGACTTCCTCGAGCAGATGAACGCCATCAAGCGGATGGGCTCGCTCAAGTCGATGCTCAAGATGATGCCCGGCATGCAGGGCATGCGCGAGCAGCTCGACGCCTTCGACGACCGCGAGTTCGACCGCGTCGAGGCCATGGTCCGCTCGATGACCCCGTTCGAGCGCACCCACCCCAAGCAGATCAACGGCTCGCGCAGGGCCCGCATCGCCAAGGGTTCGGGCGTCACGGTCACCGAGGTCAACCAGCTGCTCGAGCGCTTCGGCCAGGCCCAGAAGATGATGAAGTCGATGGCCCGCGGCGGTGGCGGTGGCCTCCCCGGCATGCCCGGCGTCCCCGGCAAGGGCAAGCGCGGCCGGCAGCAGCAGCCGCAGCGCAAGAAGAGCAAGAGCGGCAACCCGGCCAAGCGGGCCGCGGAGGAGCGCGCCGCCCTCGAGCGGGCGAACGCGCCGCGTCAGCCGGCCGGCAGCTCCTTCGGTGGGTCCGAGGGCTCGGCCGACCCGCTGGCCGACCTCGACCCCTCGAACCTGCCCAAGGGCTTCGAGAAGTTCCTCGGCGGCGGGCGCTGACCGCCTAGGTGATGACGCCCGGGCCCACGCCCCGGTCGCGCTGCTTCCCGCAGTCCAGGCACTCCTGGTACAGCGCGCCGTAGTCGGTGGCGCCCGGGTACCGATGCGTCCGCCACCGGTGCCAGACGTGCAACCGGCACGTCCAGCGTCCTCGGCGCCGTTGCTCC
>JAEWFB010000529.1 GCA_023389095.1 Actinomycetes bacterium | reverse complement strand
GTTCAGGGTCGGGGACGCCGGTCAACAGCAGATGCTCGGCATCCGGCAGGCCGCGGCGCACCTTCTGGGCTGGCCACCGAAGAGCACCTTCCCGAAGGTGGCGGCAGTGGGAGCGAGTCCCGACGGTCATCTCTTCGTTCGTGCCGTCTCCGTGCCGACCTGGCATCCCACGCTCGCGCTCACCGGCGCGAGTTGCCTCGCGGCGGCGGTCGCGATTCCCGGCACGATCCCGAACGGTCTCGCGGCACGCGCGGGTGGACGTATGTCCGTGTTCGACGTCGACACACCGGGGGGCCAGACCTCGGTGGCAAGCGCGGTCTCCTACCAGCGCCCGGGGGGCGAGCTCATGTCCGTCTCGATCGGCGGGAAGGAGGTACGCCTGCTGTCCGGTCTGCCCCTCGCCGCACCGAGCGCCTGACGAATTCCAACCACCGCAAGGAGCGTGAAGATGAACCACCGGGACGAACTGCTGACGGTCATCCGTGACTACGGCGTCGTACGCGGCAAGGTCAACTGGTCCGATGGGCGTGAATCGCCCTACTACCTCGACATGCGTCGGGTCGCTCTGTCGGGGCGTTCCGCACCTCTGGTGGGGCAGGTCATGTTGGACCTGACTCAAGATCTCGACTTCGCCGCCGCCGGCGGGCTGACGATGAACGCTGACCCGATCGCCACCGCGATGATGCACGTGGCCGGCGCCGCCGGTCGCAATCTCGACGCCTTCGTGGTCCGCGTCGCTGGGGCCGCTCACGGCCTGCAGAAGCAGATTGAGGGGCCGGACATCGCCGGCCGTCGAGTCCTGCTGGTCGAGGACACGTGCACGACCGGCAACTCGGTTCGCAAGGCGCTCAACGCGGTCCGCGAGGCGGGGGCCATCCCGGTGGCGGTCGCCGTCGTCGCAGACCGTGACACCGGTGCCCGGGAGAAGATCGAGGCGGAGGGGATCTTGTACCGGTCCGCCTACTGGCTCGACGATCTCGGGGTCAACTGACGACGGACGCGCGGACAACTCCAATGGACGAACTGGTAGCTCTCTATGCGAGCGGTGACCTGGCCGGTCGGGTCAGCGGAGTCGCGACGCGCCACGAGGTGCGGTCGGCCAACCTGCCGCACGCGGCCACCGCCGTTCTGCTTCGCGACACCAGCGGCCGGATCTACGTCCACCGCCGAACCACTACCAAGGACCTCTATCCCGGGCTGCACGACGCGTTCGCCGGAGGGGTCGTGGGCGCCGGCGAGGACCCGTTCGACACGGCAGCACGAGAGCTGCGCGAGGAGCTCAGTGTGACGGGCTGCGACCTGCGGGAGTGCCTGCGCTACTGGTACCACGACGAGCACGCCAGCTACCTGGCGTACGTCTTCGACGCGACGTACGACGCCGAACGCTGCACACCCGTCGTGCATCAACCGGAGGAGGTCGCGGAGGGCTGGTGGATGGACCAGGAGGAGCTCGTCGCCCGGCTCGCCGACCCGACCTGGCCCTTCGTGCCGGACGGCAGGGAGAGCCTGCGGCGCTATTTCGAGTGGGCCGGTGGGCAGGGATGACCTGCCGGCCGAATCGCTGTCGGCAGGTTGCCGAGGGCCGTGCGCGTCTGCTCTGCGCCGGCGTATGGGGCCTATCCCGCTGGCGACCATTCGGCCGATACCGAATGTCTGGCGTGGTCTCGGCAGACATTCGTAGGATTATCTCGATCGTCGATACGAGTCAGCGGTTGCGCGGCAGCGTGTCCCGGCCCCTTGTCAGGGCCTGGCACGCGACTTGGCGCACCGCTCGGACGGCGACCGCGCGGACAACGTTTCACTCGTGGCGTTGTCCGAACGCAGACCACCAGCGCTCGCTGAGCGCATGAGTCGCGGATTGGAGGTAACAGCAATGGTTTCTGCTGACGTCCTGACCCAGCTCAAGAATGGCGCCATCAAGCGAGGCTGCCAGAGCAAGTAAGGGCAGTATGATCGCGGTGGCCGCTTCCCTGGTGGAGCGGCCACCCCGATCCGTGTCTAGGACGGTATCCGCGAGGCAAGGAGCACAATTCATGTCGCCCACCGGTCTGTCTGGCCTCGACCAGCTGCTTGGTGAACAACGTATCTCTGGTCGCAACAGCCTCGCGGAAACGATGCGCATCCTCTCCACCGAAGCGGCGAGCGACAGCGACGGCAGGAATCTCGATTCGCAACCGCTGACGGCTTATTACGAACCCCGGCTCTACTGCCAGTTGGCGCAACCTGGCTTCGACGCCATGTCGCTGAGCCAACTCCTCTTCTCGGACAGCCCCGACAAGTCGGTACCGCTGGTCGCGATCACTGACGAGGCGGGAATCGTAAGCTTCCCCGGCTTCGGTCGGTGCGCCACCGACCGGCCCGCGACGGTCGTTGAGCTCCGCTACGACGAGGGAAGCCGCGCGTTCGTCGACCAGACCGACGCCGCGGCGGCCGGGCGCTATCCGCTTGTGCCGAGCCGTTTCATCCCGGACACCGATATCGAAATCGTCGAGTACGTTGACCCAATTTTGCGTCGATTCCTCGATGACCACATCGAGTCGGCGGAGCAACTGACCATGGTCGACGACCCCGGCGCCTATTCCGGAATCCTCGCTCAGGCTCTGGACCTTGTCGCGGCGGTCCGCCCCACATTGCACGAATCACTGACTGAATCTCTCCGGGCGGTGTTCCTGTTCCGCCACCCGACCACCGAATCATTCGCCGCACTCGGAATGCACGGAGCAATTTTCCTCAACGTCGCCCACGGCGACGACCTCGCATTCTTTGTCGAGCACCTGGTTCACCAGGGCGGGCACGTCCTGTTCAGCGAAGCGACGTTGGAGCGGGCCACCTTCTTCCGGGTCGACCCGGACTCACCGCTGTCGGATTTCACGGGATCGGCGGACAGCCGCGCCCTCTACGACGCGTTTCACGGCCTCTTCACCGAGCACGTGGAATCCCAGATCTTCGCCGCTGCGATGGCTCAGAACCTTGTGCCCGACGATTCCCGCGAGTTTCGGGAGCACCTGCTGGGTGTCCTGTTTCGGCATGGCCGAGACCTCGATCTGATCGACCCTTACGCTTCGGAGGTTTTCTCCGAGCTGGGACATGCGGTCTACGCGCAGTTCCAGGAGTCCCACCAGAACCTGATGCGGCGACACCCGCAGTTGGGCGACCCGAAGGGCATGACAATTTCCAGAGTCGATTTCACCGCGCTCGAAGGTCTCTTCAGGCCGACGCGCACCGACCGCGGCCTCCTGATCTCCGTCGTCGGCTTCGACGGTTCCGGGAAGACCACACAGGTCGAGCGGGTGGCCGAAGCTTTCCGGGCCCAGGGGCGTGAGGTGGTGGAGACCCGACAGCCGACAGACTGGTACCGGCAACTGGCCGAGGTGCAGACCTTCCACGACCACGGCGGCCCGGTCGAGACCGCGCACATCCTCGCGCTGCTCGCGGCCGCCGACCGGCGGCGCCACGTCATGGAGGTCGTCGACCCCGCGCTGGCCCGGGGAGCGGTCGTGATCTGCGACCGTTACGTGTACGCCACGTTCGGCGTCTTCGTCCATCGTGGCGTCGACTTCGCACTTCTCGCGGCCATCAACGCCGGAATTCCCCGGCCCGACTACGCCTTCAACCTGCGGGTTCCCACCCAGGAACTGCTCCGCCGTCTGAGGGCCCGCGATGGCCAGAACCTGAAGTACGAAGAGAAGTCGACGGACCGGATCGAGTCCATCACCAGCATGTACGAGGAACTCGGCTCCGAGCTGATCCCGATCGACGGCTCAGCTTCACCCGAGGAGGTCACCGCGTCCATCCTCGAGCACCTGAAAGGCAGCCTCGACCGGTAGATCCGGGACCTCGGCGCACCGACCCACCGCGCACGCCTGAGCGGCAGCGAAGATCCTTTGGACCTGCGCAGACAGGGAGTGGACAATGCTCACGTCGACCGAACTGCTCACACAGCTGATCTCGATTCCCAGCGTCAATCCACTGCTGTCCACCGATGGCGCCGCCGAGGACGAGCGCAAGCTGGCGGAGTACGTGGCGGATCAACTCAGGAGCGACGCAGTGGGCGTCGAGCTCCAGGAGGTGCTGGACGGCCGGTGCAACGTGATCGGGCACGTACCGCGACGCGGCAATGCCGACGATGCGGTCATCCTCCTCAGTGCGCACATG